>JALVDO010000804.1 GCA_027008975.1 Saprospiraceae bacterium
TCATACAACTTCGAGTTAAAAAATCATACCAAAGGTGAGGTTGTTTGGGTGAGGAAATTGGGGCTTGGGTTATAATGATGCCCTAAAGGTAAGGCAAAAAACGGAATTAGCAAAAAAATATGAGGAATTCCTGCATATGAGTTTGAGTCAGAGGCAAACAAGGTTTCGCTGTTCTTTTCCGTGGCTGCACCGGCATACTTCTGTATATACACAATCAAGCCCCCTCGAAAATTATAATTGCATTCCAATAAGACATTTTGTACCTTTGCATTCAAATTTTTAAAAATTCTATTTAATGCAATCAACAGACACTAAATTAAAGTACAAAGTAAAAGATATTTCCCTCGCTGACTGGGGGCGTAAAGAAATCGAATTGGCAGAGGCGGAAATGCCCGGCTTGATGTCTCTTCGCAAGGAGTACGGCGCTTCCAAGCCCTTGAAAGGCGCTCGTATCGCAGGATGCCTGCACATGACTATTCAGACTGCCGTCCTGATTGAGACGCTTGTCGAATTGGGCGCAGATGTAACCTGGTCGTCTTGCAATATTTTCTCTACGCAGGATCACGCTGCCGCTGCTATTGCTGCTGCCGGTATTCCGGTATTTGCGTGGAAAGGTATGAACGAAGAGGAATTCGACTGGTGTATTGAGCAGACTTTGTTTGCTTTTAAAGATGGGCAGCCATTAAACATGATTTTGGATGATGGTGGTGATTTGACCAACATGGTTTTGGATCAGTTTCCCGAGTTGGCAAAGGGTATTCGCGGAATTAGCGAAGAGACGACTACCGGTGTTCATCGCCTTTACGAGCGTGTGGAAAAGGGCACTTTGCCGCTTCCTGCCATCAACGTCAATGACTCCGTTACCAAATCAAAATTCGATAATAAATACGGGTGTAAGGAATCACTTGTTGATGCTATCCGCCGAGCCACCGATATTATGCTGGCGGGTAAGGTTGCAGTTGTCGCCGGTTATGGGGATGTAGGAAAGGGTTCTGCCGCTTCTCTCCGCGGAGCCGGTTGTCGTGTTCTAGTGACCGAAATCGACCCGATTTGTGCTTTACAGGCTGCAATGGACGGCTTTGAGGTGGTCAGAATGGATACTGCCATTCCGCGCGTTGACATCGTTGTGACGGCTACCGGAAATAAAGACATCATCACCGGCAAGCACTTCGAGATGATGAATGACAAAACCATTGTTTGTAATATTGGGCACTTTGATAACGAAATTGATGTTGCGTGGTTGAATGAAAATTACGGAGATAGCAAAGTGGAAATCAAGCCTCAGGTAGATAAATACACTATCAATGGCAAGGATGTTATTTTGTTGGCAGAGGGACGTTTGGTCAATCTTGGTTGCGCTACGGGGCACCCTTCATTCGTGATGTCCAATTCGTTCACCAATCAGACCTTGGCTCAAATGGAACTTTGGAATAATGCTGACAAGTATGAAAACAAAGTGTATATGTTGCCCAAACATTTGGATGAAAAGGTGGCAGCCTTACATTTGGCAAAAATCGGTGTCGAGCTGGAAAAACTCACCGATGAGCAAGCTGCTTACATTAGTGTAAATCCGGAAGGGCCGTATAAACCGGAGCATTACCGTTATTAAAATTTGAGCGGTGGGTAGTGAGTGGTGAGTTGTAAATTGAACTCACAACTCACCTCTTGCCGCTTACAACTCACCTTTCGCGCACAATGACCTACACTCAAATAGGCAGGACACGTAAAATGCACGGCTTTCAGGGACAGATTAAAATGGATGTTCAGGAGCGGTACGAGCGGGATTTTGAGCATATCAAGGTGCTTTTTATAGAATTGGGGGCAAAGAAGACCCCTTTTTTTGTTGAAGACATCGACTATAATAGTGGTTTGTTTCTCGTAAAGCTCGAAGAGGTGGATGATAAAGAGACCGCTCAGAAGCTGACTAATAAACCGATTTTTGCCCGAAAGGAAGACTTATCTGAAGTGGAGGACGAGGACGGATGGGGTCAGGAGGGCACGCTTTCCCGACTAACCGGCTTTACCATTGTGGATAAGAGTGGGGATGAAATTGGAGTTATCGAAGACATACAGGAGTTTCCCCAACAAATTATGGCCTTTGTTGTGCGTAATGGAAAGGAACTGATGATTCCCCTCAATGATGCCTTTATGCTGGATATTCAGCCCGAAGAAAAGGTAATTATTGTCGATTTACCGGAGGGCTTGCTTCAGCTTTGACTCCGCTCTTCTATCAAATTCATCAGAAAACCGGACAAAACCATCAGCCCCTTGTCAAAGTCATCGTTGTTGTTAATGATGAGATCTGCATTTTCCTTATAGGGTAAAATGTATTTTTCATAAGCCGGTAATACGTGGTTTTTGTACTGGTAGAGGACCTCATCAAGTGGATAATTTCGCTCTACGCGGTCTCTATTGATGCGTCTAATGACTTTTAGGTTTTCCTTGGCATGGACAAATATCTTCAAATCCATTAACTTCCTCATTTTTTTGTAGTGGAAAACAAAGATGCCCTCGACGATAAGAATGGGAGCGGGGAGCAGGACTATTTCTTTCGGTGTTGCTTTTTCGTTGTTAAAGGTGTATTCCATTTGTACGACCTTTTCGCCTTTAATGAGTTTTTCTACATCCCGTAAAAAACTCTTTTTATCAATTGATTTGGGTAAGTCAAAATTGACGACACCGTTTTTGTCGAGTTTTTGGTGCTCGATGGGACGGTAATAATTGTCTTGCGAAATCAAACACAATTGTTCGGGTGAAAATTTTTTTCGCAATTCTTTTACGAGCGTTGTCTTTCCGGATCCACTCCCGCCGGTGACACCGATAATAAATGGCTTCATTTTATCCAAAGTTTGAAATTTTGAACAAAAATACTACACCAAAAACATAATCACATACTTTTCTGTAAAAATCATCCTTTGAAAGTGATTTTTGTCATTATTCGGAAGTTTGAGGCGCTCTATCTTTGTGGCATCTTAAAACGATGCTCTAACCAAGTAACGTTATTTATACGGCTTGTAGCCGCTTCAAGATGATGATTAAGTAGATTTTATCGGAGATTGGTGCCCACCTTTCTCCGATTTTTTTTGTAGAAAACAATAATTCTTGCTTTTTTTACTTTATTTCTTTGGTAAGAACACTTAATTTTGCAGAAAACAATTAGCCAATGACAAAAGTTACCAAAATAATCGAGCGATCCGTCTTCGGTGTCTGCGAGGCTATAGCCGACAGGGTTGGCATCCGAACCAGCCGTGTGAGGATGTACTTTATCTACCTTTCCTTTTTTGCATTCGGCTCTCCGGTTATTATTTATTTTTTTCTTGCTTTTTGGCTCAATGTCAAAAACTACATTCGCAGAAAGCGCAATCTGATTTGGGAATAGGCTTACTGAGCCTCTTCGCTCTCACTAAATACATACTGTATAATATTCGCTCCCATCCGTAGGGCGGCAAGCCGTATTTCAGCCGGGTCTTTATGCACTTCCGGATCCTCCCAACCATCGCCGAGGTCGCATTCATAGGTGTAGAAGACAACGAGCCTTCCTTCCCAAAACAGTCCGAAGCCCTGTGGTGGACCGCCATCGTGCTTGTGTATTTTTGGCAATCCGTCTTTGAACTCAAATTTCTGATGATAGATGGGGTGGCTGAAGGGCAGTTCGACCAGTTCCTGCTCGGGGAATATCTTGCGCAATGCCAATCGTACATAGGGGTCCATGCCGTAGTTGTCGTCAATGTGCAAAAAACCACCTGCTTTTAAATAATTTCTAAGGTTTTCTGCTTCTGCATCCGAAAAAATAACATTTCCGTGTCCCGTCATGTGGATGAAAGGGTAATTGAATAGCTCCGCACTCCCCACCTCGACCTCTGCATAGTCCAAATTGAAATTGGTTTTTAGTTGGTCATTGCAAAAGGCAGCCAGATTGGTTAACGAGGTCGGGTTGGCGTACCAGTCGCCTCCACCGTGGTATTTTAGCAATCCCATTTTCAGGGTAGGCACCGGGGTCTTAAATGACATCATAAATGCCCCTGTCAACAAAATACCCGTCAAAATTATTTTTCTCATCTTTTTCTTTTTTTGCACGCTAATTTATAAAATTGACAATAGCACAAGCTACCAAACCAGCGGTTTCCGTCCGCAATCTACTTTTTCCAAGGCTGATGGTCTCAAAGCCGGCAGCTTTACATAACTCCACTTCCTTCGGGCTAAACCCACCTTCGGGGCCAATCAATACCAGTACGTCTTCACCGGGCTCAATATTGTCTTTTAGTAAGTGATTGGTATCGTCTTCGCACCAAGCGATGAATTTCTTCTCAATATCAGGCAAATTTACTAAAAAATGCGATAGTTTTTGTAAATCGTGTAACTCGGGTAGATAGGTGTGCTTCGACTGTTTCATGGCAGAGAGGACTATTTTTTGTAGCCGATCCAGCCTTACTTTTCGACGCTCCGAGTGTTCTGTTTCTACAAAATACACCGAATCCAGTCCTATTTCAGTCGATTTTTCCAAAAACCATTCGATACGGTTGATGTTTTTGGTCGGTGCGATGGCAATTTGTATTTTAAAATTTTCTTTCTCTTCTTCTACCACAAGTCGTAACAGTTGCACTTCGACCTTGTTTTTAGAGAGTGTGAGAATACGCCCCAGATAGATTTTACCCATACCGTCAACGATATGTACTTCATCGCCTACCCGCTTGCGCAATACCCGTGAGCAATGGATGGATTCTTCTTCTCCGAGAATAGCTGTTTCTCCCGTTATCTGGTTGGAATAAAATGAAAACATAATGGTGCGCTGTTACAGTTTTACATAACGTTTGAGTAGATGATTTGTTGCAAAAAAGTGCGGGAGTGACAAATCAATTATACCCTTTGGGGTGTTACCCACCAACGAATCATTTTGCCTTCATTGCAGTTTATTAATCCGCTCTGACCTGAATTTCGGATAAAACCTTATCTTTGCCCGCCATTGACAACAATCCGCCCTTTTATACTGTTTGTAAAGGGTGGCTTATACTTCATAATGTTAAGAGTCAATAAGTTTGAATTTTAGCCTTATGAAGTATGATCATCACGGCATTCAATCATTATAAACAATACACATGGCGACATTAATAATGGCGGGGCAGTTTTTTCTAAGTATCTCCATTTTGGTGATTTTACACGAAATGGGACACTTTATCCCCGCCCGACTTTTCAAAACAAGGGTAGAGAAATTCTATTTGTTTTTTGACCCCTGGTTTTCCTTATTCAAGAAGAAAATTGGCGATACTGAGTATGGTATTGGCTGGTTGCCACTTGGAGGATATGTGAAAATTGCCGGCATGATTGATGAGAGTTTTGACAAGGAGCAAATGGAAAAGCCTGAGCAACCCTGGGAATTTCGTGCCAAACCGGCTTGGCAGCGCCTTATTATTATGTTAGGAGGTGTCACCGTTAATTTTATACTTGGCTTTTTTATTTTCGGAATTATGCTTTGGCAGTATGGTGAGGAATACCTTCCTGCGGAGAACGCAACGGCAGGTATTTATGTCGATTCACTTGGGATGGAGTTGGGATTGCGCGATGGTGATAAAATACTAAAAGTAGGGGAGAAGCCATTTGAGATATTCAACGACAGAAAGGTCGTGCAGGAAATCAGCATTGATAACGCACGTACCATTACGGTCAAGAGAAATGGGAAAGAAGTGGTCATTCCTATCGGAGAGAAATGGGCAAATGAATTGATAAAACACGAAAATAAGGATAAAACACTCTTTGGTCCCCGTGTACCGTTCGTCGTCGGTCAGGTCATTAAAGACTCTCCGTCAGAAAAAGCAGGACTACAAAAAGGAGATAAAATCATTTCTATCAATGGCAAACCGGCGAGTTATTTTCACGAGTTTTATAACGAGGTTATTCAACACAAAAATGAAGTTGTTGAGGTTGGGGCAGTTCGGAATGCAGATACCTTGCATTTTTCTATCACTACAACGAAAGAGGGAAAAGTAGGATTGGCTCCGGTTGGTTTTGAGACGAAAAGAATCAAGTACTCTTTTGCTGAGGCGATGCCGCTTGGCGTCAATCGAGGATTGAACTTTATCGGAGTTCAGTTGAAGGCATTTAAACAAATGTTTACCGGCAAAATTGACGCCAGTGAAAGCCTTGGAGGGTTCGCTTCCATAGGCAAGATGTTTGGTGCGGAGTGGAGTTGGGAGCGCTTCTGGCGGATGACCGCCATCTTGTCCCTGATACTCGGTTTTATGAATTTATTACCTATTCCGGCATTGGATGGCGGGTATGTTATGTTCCTCATTTTTGAGGTCATTACCGGTATTAAACCAAGTGATAAGGTGATTGAAGTCGCTAATACCATCGGGTTTATTCTTATTTTGGGATTATTGGTCTATGCCAACGGGTTGGATGTCTTTAGGATGTTTAAATAGGCATAGGTTTGACGGATTACATTATGGAAAATTACTTTGATTTCTACGGTATTCCTATTTCATTCCGCCCGAATCAGGCAGAGGTGCGAAGGATTTATTATGCCAACAGCAAGAAGTATCACCCTGATTTTTTTACACAGGAATCAGAAAAAAAACAGGCGGAAGTATTAGAACTTTCCAGCAAAAATAATAAAGCATTTGAGTTGTTTTCGAATCCGGATGCCTTGATGAAGTACGTACTCGAACTCAAAGGGGTTTTGAATAAGGAAAAAACGGACGCCCTTCCTCCTATGTTTCTAATGGAGATGATGGATGTGAACGAAGAACTCGAAATGTTGGCATCTGACTTCTCCGTAGAGAGGTACAACCAAATACTATCTGATGTGCAACATCGAGCGGATGAATTGTATCGAGAAGTCGCCCCCATTCTCGAAAATTACAATGAAGCCACAACTTCTTCCTCGGAATTAGAAAAAGTGAAAAATTTTTTCCTAAAAAAACAATATTTATTGCGCATTAAAGAAAAATTATCTACTTTTGCGTCCCGATAACGGAAGTACTAAGCCGACGTGGCGGAATTGGTAGACGCGCTGGATTCAAAATCCAGTTCTGGCAACAGAGTGAGGGTTCGATTCCCTCCGTCGGTACGAAATAAGAGCTCAATCCCTGATTGGGCTTTTTTTGAAAAATATGCCGGAATGGCGGCCCCCCCTTCTCATAGTCGGGCGGCGGCCCTGCCTCCCGAATGAAAAGAGGGAGGCCTGCCTCCCGAATGAAAAGAGGGAGGATTGGTAGACCTCCCTTCCGTTGGTTGGGAGGCAGGCGCGCACATTTCAGAGGCGTGTGCCGGCAGTAAAGAAAAATTAAAAATATGCCGGAATGGCGGAATTGGTAGACCTCCCTTCCGTTGGTTGGGAGGCAGGCGCGCACATTT
>JALVDO010000805.1 GCA_027008975.1 Saprospiraceae bacterium
TCAATCCTAATCCACCTGCATTGCTCACAGCAGTAGCCAGTTTCCATCCACTCACCCAAATCATTCCCCCTTGAATGATAGGATATTTGATTCCGTAAAGTTTACAAATCCGATTTTCCATCCTAATATATTTTAGCTTATAACTCCTGAACCAATCAATTCGTTATCTATATACCAAGCTACAAATTGTCCTTCGGCAATGGCTTGTTGCGGTTCATCAAATTCTACAAATAACTTATCTTCAAATTGATGAAGTTTTCCTTTTCGCAATGGTTGTAGATGTCGGTATCTGAGATCTACCTCCATGCTTTCTCCGGGTTTGAGGGCTAGATCCGGTCGAACCCAATGCAATTCATCATTGTTGACGACCAAAGCTTGTTTATAGAGTCCGGGGTGTGTGTAATGTTCACCAATATAAATGATGTTATTGACGACATCCGTATCAATTACAAAAGTACGTTCTTTAAATCCGCCGATATTCAGGCCTTTTCTTTGCCCGCGAGTAAAATAATGGGCTCCTTGGTGCTTCCCTACTTCTCGTCCGTCTTCGGGTTTGTAGGAATAATTGCGGGATAAGTACTCTAATCGTTCTCTTTCTGAAGCAAATTCAGTAGGGGTTGGAAACTGATTATAATATTCTCGGGGAATTACTATTACAGGCCCTTCTTTGGGGGCTAATTGTTGCCTGAGGAAATCAGGGAGATTTACCTTTCCAACAAAGCAAATTCCTTGGCTATCGGGTTTTTCTGCAGTGACAAAATTTTCTTGTTTGGCGATTTTTCTCACCTCGGGCTTTTCGAGCTCCCCAATAGGAAACAATGCGTGTTTTAACTGTGTCTGACTTAATTGGCCCAAAAAATAACTCTGGTCCTTTTTGATGTCTTTTCCGGCTAACAGGCGATAATAGATTTGACCGTTCTTTTCTATTTTATCCTTACGGGCATAATGCCCCGTAGCTACATAATCGGCCCCTAATTTTTCTGCTTCTTCCCAAAATAAATCAAATTTCACTTCCCGATTACATAAAATGTCGGGATTGGGAGTTCTTCCCCGTTCATATTCCCTAAACATATAATCCACTACACGATCGAAATATTTTTTTCTGAAGTCAAAAATATGAAAAGGAATACCTAAATTCTCGGCTACTTTACGTGCATCTTCACTGTCTTTGACCCATTGCATTTCGTCTGTGATGGTATATCGAGTATCATCCCAGTTTTTCATAAAAGCTCCGATTACTTCATAACCTTCATCGATAAGCAATTTGGCAGCGACACTTGAATCTACTCCTCCGGATAATCCGACTACTACTTTTTCCTTTTTGTTCATGATACTCTTGTTCTGTGTATAAAAATAATCATTTATTCAAACATTGTGACATAAAAAAATATTTCCCTTGAAAAAGGTTTTTTATGATATTGAGAGCTTATAAATTTCATATTTAGATATAGATTTCCAAATATTCTCCCGGTTTTATCGGTTTGATTTTATAGTTTTTTTTGTGAGCGGGTAAAAATATAACCTTTCCTTTTTCAAAATTGACATCATCGATTTCGAATGTTCCCTCTCCGGTATTCATCAAAATCATAAAACTGTCAATCTGTGAAATATCCCTTATTTTTTCTTTGTCAATCTGTTGCCTATTGATTTGAAAATAAGGAGTTTTTATGTGTTTTTCATTATGCTTATCGGGCTGTGCCTCAAACTGTATGGCTTTTAGTGCTAGCTCTGTATGGAGTTCGCGTTCTTTGCCGTCGAGTCCGACCCGGTTCCAATCATAAATG
>JALVDO010000806.1 GCA_027008975.1 Saprospiraceae bacterium
TGCCCCTCCATCAGAGTATTTTTTGGCAAGTTCGACCGGGTCTCCGGCGTCTCGCAGCCCGACAAAATTAATTCCTTTTACCGTTCGTCCGTTTTTCACATCGAGACATGGAATAATTCTTTTTGTTAGCATGATGAGATTAGAATTAGAATTAGAATTAGAATTAGAATTAGGAAAATTTAAAAGGAAAAATTCAAAATTTAAAATCGAGGATGCTGATAACGCAGTTCGTCAGTAGGAGGGTGTCGCTTGTACAGCTTACCTCACTTTATTCTTTAGCCTTTATACTACTGACGAACTTCGTTGTACTGATGAACCGTGTTATCAGCACAGGGCAGCATCTGTCGATTTAGCCTTTATACTTTTTCTACGCAAAAAGCTGATCCAACGATATTTTACTTTCATAAATAGCCTTGCCGATGATGACGCCGTAGAGACCTCGCCGGCGAAGCAATTGTACTTCCTCGATGGATTGTACACCACCGCTGGCGATGAGTTGCATTTCGGGAAAGTGCGCCATTAGTTCCTCGTATAGTGCTATGGAGCTTCCGCTCAGCGCACCGTCTTTTGAAATATCGGTACAGACGAAATACTTGGCACCGGCATGTAAATAATCCCTAATGTATTCCTCGACACCTATTTCCGAAACTTCCTGCCAGCCATGAAGGGCGAGCCTTCTATCTTTGACATCCGCACTTAGTATAATGCGATCAGTACCATAGATCGATAGCAACTCTTTGACCAATTCCGGTTTTTTCACGGAGAGGCTCCCGATATTTACCTGTCGGACGCCGGCTTCAAAGACCTTATCTATTTGTTCTGTGCTGCGGATACCTCCTCCGTAATCAACGCTTAGGTTCGTCTTTTGGCAGATGGCGCGGACGAGGTCGTGATTAGCAAACTGCCCGGACTTGGCTGCATCCAAATCGACAAGGTGGAGATGTTTGGCACCTGCTTCTTCAAAGGATTGGGCGACAGAAAGAGGCGAGCGATGATAGACCTTTTTTCGTCCATAATCCCCCTGAGTCAGTCGGACACATTGCCCATTAATAATGTCAATGGCTGGAATAATATTCATAATTCAAGGAAATTTTTTAAAATAAACTGTCCTTCCGTTCCACTTTTTTCGGGATGGAATTGACAAGCGAAAAAGTTGTCTTTCTGAAGAGCGGCACTAAATGTTACGCCATAATCGCTTGTCGCAATGGTATATCGCTCATCGACCGGTGCATAGTAGCTATGGACAAAATAGACAAAATTCCGGTTTGGCATACGCTGAAATACCGGTGAATCAGCATTGGAAATTTCATTCCACCCGATATGAGGTACTTTTTTCCCTTTCGGAAAATGGGACACATCCAGCGGGAAAATGCCCAGACAGTTGGTATCTTCTTCTTCCGAATGGCGACACATCAGTTGTAGGCCAAGGCAAATACCAAGTACGGGCTGCGTGAGGTTTGGGATGAGTGTATCCAAGCCTTTCTTTCGTAAAAAACGCATGGCGTACCCCGCTGATCCGACACCGGGAAAGATGACTTTATCCGCACGTTTGATTTGGTCGAAATCAGCGGATAATACAGCTCGATAACCGAGTCGTTCTATGGCGAAAGCCACCGAAAACACATTGCCTGCGCCATAGTCGATGATGATGATGTTAGACATTATAAACTTCCTTTTGTTGTTGGCAAAATCATTTTCTCAAGATCGCGACTCACAGCTGCTTTTATTGCTTTGGCGAAAGCCTTAAAAATAGCTTCAATCTTATGGTGTTCGTTGTTGCCC
>JALVDO010000807.1 GCA_027008975.1 Saprospiraceae bacterium
GCGAAGGAGGTTCCACTCGAATTGCCGCTTGTCGATTCTATATAGTTTCCGGGCGCAACAACATCTAATCCTGTTCCGTAATTGGAGCCCCAGGATACATCTCCATCGCAGGAAGGAGCACTGGTTGGCGCACGCCTGTAATCACAAGAATTAGTTGCACCGACAGCGATGACCTCCGCAAGAGAAGAAGGATAGGATATGTTGGCGAAATTCTCATTCCCCGTTGCGAAGAAGCAGAGGCTTCCCATGCCGTTTCGTCCATCTGATGTCGCTCGCTGAATAGCAGCGGTTACTAAGGCAGAAGATTGGCTACTACCGTAGGAGTTGTTTAGTACATCGGCGTGACCCTTCTTCCACGCCCAGTCGATACCGTCGGCAACCCAGGCATTTCTCGTTACGGTACCCCCTCCGAATCCCGGTATATTTTCAAATATCTTTACGGGTACAACACTGCATTGATAAGCAACACCGACACCGCCCATTCCATTGTTGGCTGACGCAGCCACTTCGGCCACTTCCGTACCATGGCCTGTAGCTGAACTCATAATGGCAGTTTCTCCCGTTCCCGTGGCATCGTATCCGGGGAGGAGATTGGGCACCAAATCAAGGTCGCCGGTGTCCACACCATCGTCAACAATGGCAATCTTGATGTTTGGGTTTCCAGCTGTAGTCACCCATGCCGCCGATGCGTCAATATCGGCATCGGCGGTAGTATATACGTTGGATCCGGATGGATACATTCCAGTATTTTCCAGATGCCATTGCATGGGATAAAGAGGATCGGTTATCAGTAGTGTGTTTTCGTCGTTGTTTTTGCTTTTGTGTTCATTACCTGTGCCCGATAGGGACACAAATTGAATAAAATCAACCTCCGCATACTCAAAAAGTCTGCTTTCAGCCAGTTGATTGGCTATTTGGAGGGCATCCTGCTGCTCAGATACCTTTATCCGGTATTGCAGCGGGTCGTATTCATTGCGCTTTTCAATATGAAGCCCAAACTGTCTTGCGGCACGTGCCAGTGTGGGGCGGTCTCCGGAGGATTTTAGCCCGACATAAATAACATCGTCGTAAGTCATCAATTGCCCGCTTTCCGTTTCCACAAATGGATAAACGGATTTTATCTCCGGTAGTGCTTCTAAATCCTTGATTAGTGTTTCTAATTCGTCAGAAGAGGCCACCTCATTAACTTTTAGAAATACTTCATTTTTAAAGTCTCCAAGGTCGTCTTTTGCCAATGGATGCCTAAACAACCCGGAACTATTCAGGATACCCTGTACTTCGGAAAGGGGGACATCCTCCATCGGGCGTATAGTCAGCCGGGTTGTAGATATTTTAAGCTCCCTTCTACCATCCGGCGTATAGCAGTAATAACGCTGCCCGACGAGCAGATTGGTGAAAAACGAAAGTAGTACGACAATGATGTATGGGCTTTGTCTCATGATATTATCGTGTTTAATTTTTACGCGACAAAGGTGCCGGCATTCCCACGAAATCGCTTGCTGGTTTTCGCCAAATACTTGTTGTAATTGGACATTTAAAGCTATTTTATTAATTTTGGGGTCGGAAATGACGTGATTGACAGACTAATTTAATACAGGGGATGAGATTTTTGTTATTAGTGACAGGTTGGATTTTATGGCTTGGACAAACCGTAATAAACGCACAAGATGCAGTACTCGATAGCCTTAAGCGCTCTTTGCCCAAGCTGGTGACAGATTCAAACGACGTAAACAAAATACTAAATATTTCTCAGGTCGCTCGCCTGACCGACGTGGAAGAAG
>JALVDO010000808.1 GCA_027008975.1 Saprospiraceae bacterium
TATCAAATTTTCCACAAAAGTAATCAATTTTGTGGAGTTCGTACTCGGTATGTATTATTCATTTCATACGGGTGTGGATAGGACGTTGATAAACCTCCGAAAAGCGTTGACAAGATGTTATTAAGTTGTATTTTAATGTGAATAAAACGGCTTTATCCACATTGAGGTGTTGACAACTTGTGATTAAGTTGTAAATACCCGATTTAGATAACTTTTTTCCACAAGGAATTGATTTAGAGAATGAATGTACGTATCTTTGTGAAAAAGTACACGTATGTCAGTTAAATTAACTTTATCTATCGACGAAGGGGTCATTCGTCGGGCGAAGAAATTTGCAAAACAAAGTAATCGAAGTTTGTCTGAAATGGTGGAAAGTTATTTGGCAAGAATAACAGATGATAAAATAGATGATTCAGACGACGAACTAATGAAAGTCCTCGGTGTCATTCAATTACCTGATGACTTCAATGAAAAGGATGAAATTCGCAAAATTATGGCCTCAAAATATATGAAATGAAACTATTTTTAGATACCAATATCCTAATTGATTTGGCAGCCGACCGAAAACCTTTTTCCAAATGGGCTTTTCAAATATTTAGAGAATCGAAGGCGGGAAGGTGGACATTATATACTTCATCCAGTTCCATTTTGACAACTTATTACATTATTGAAAAGAATATTGGTACCAAAAAGGCAAAACAAACTATTAAAATCCTTTTAAAAAGAATTGAAATTATCCCAATAGACAAATTACAACTTCAATCTGCTCTAATGACCTCATTTGAAGATTATGAAGATGGCGTTCAGCATGAGTGCGCCAAAGCGTTGGGGGACATTGATTTTATAGTGACAAGGAATACAAAAGATTTTAGAACAAGTATTATAACTATCGCGAGTCCCGAAGAGTTATGTATTCCGGAATAGCGATTACTGATTCAACGCCTGAAGTAATATCCCACAAGCCACTTTTATTTCTTCTTCGGTAATAATCAATGGGGGCGCAATGCGAAGTGAATGGCTGTTGAACAAAAACCAATCGACTATTAGCCCATGTGCAAGACTGTATTGAATGACCTTTTCCACCGCCTCGAAGCTCTCCAACTCTACTGCCATCATCAAGCCGGCATTTCGAATCGCTTTGATTTTGGGATGAACCAGTAGTTGTTTGAATAAGGCAGCTTTCCGACCTACGTTCCGGATATAATCCGTCTCTAAGAGGTATTTCAGATTGGCCAGTCCTGCCGCGCAACTTACGGGATGACCACCAAAGGTCGTGATATGACCCAAAATCGGATGGTGTGAAAGTACCTGCATGATTTCCTGTGAAGCGACAAAAGCACCTATTGGCATGCCTGCACCCATTCCCTTGGCGAGTAGCAAAATGTCCGGCTCGATACCGTATTGCTCAAAGGCAAAAAGGGTGCCCGTTCTTCCGAATCCGGCTTGCACCTCATCGAGTACCAAAAGTGCACCTGTCTCGTCGCACCTTTTGCGTAGTTTTTTCAGATAATCGTCCGTCGGAGGGTGTATGCCCGATTCTCCCTGTACCGTTTCGACGATGACAGCGGCTGTTTTTTCGGTAATGCGGGATAAATCTTCCGGCTCGTTGAATCTGATGTTCCTGATGCCCGGAAGTAAAGGATGGTATGCCCGGGTGAAATCCTTGGGCGACATTAGGCTTGCAGCACCCTGTGTGCTTCCGTGGTAGGCATTTTCGCAGGCGATTATTTCATAGCGTCCGGTATATCGCTTTGCCAACTTCATCGCCCCCTCGGTC
>JALVDO010000809.1 GCA_027008975.1 Saprospiraceae bacterium
TAGAGAAAATGTTCTGGCGACAGTTCCCAGTACTAATCAATTCGGAGCAAAGTGGGATAATAGTGCCAATGTCAATGACGAGCAGGTGCGAATTATGAACTTCGTCAGGGATAATGCCGCCTGGCTAGAATTCGGACTCCATGGCGTCGGTCATGAGTTTTGGCCGGATGGTGCTGGTAAGCGAAAGCGGGCAGAATGGTATTGTACCCACGAAGACCATCCCTGGCCTGAATCCGAAATAGAAGCACATATTGATGTCTTTAAGAAAATAATGGCACAATACGGGTTGGACAAAGAGCATGGACATTCCTTTCCGGAGAGCTTCGTCCCCTGTGCCTATGGTTACTATTGGAATCCCGATGGAGCGTACAGTACCGGCTCAAAATTGCGTCCCGAAGGAGTAAAGTACGTCAATACCTTGTTCACGTACATTGAGGAGCTCAATCCGCCTCAAGGCGAAAATGCTGGCGGCATCGACCACGGCCAGTTGGTTGTCAATCGCATTAATTACGGCAATCCGTGGTATGAGTTGGCATCCCTCCCAACCGTCCCGATTGATGAGCAAAAATCCGATATTATCGAGACGCACTGGACCAACTGGTTGGTGCAGGATGACTTTTTACAGGAGAACCTCAATCAGCGATGGGTGGATTATTTTGCCAACGTAGCCAAAACCGAAAATCGCTATATCGCTAAAAATACCGAACAGTTTTACGCTCAATGGCTGTACAACAAATACGCCACGGTTACCGAATCAATTCCCGGAAAGGTCACCATTGACAATACTCAAATGCCCGAAGAGGTCTATGAGTCCGACCTATTGAGTAACCTCATCCTAAAGGTGAAATTAAAAGAAGGGCAACACGTCTCATCTATTCGCCTCAACGATAGAGACCTTATGGTGTATTACGAAGAAGGTGGCTATGGAATGATTGTTCTGCCACAACTGGAACGGGAGATCTATCAGTTGGAATACAAAATATCCGACAAAGAAATGCCGACTTACATTAGTAGCAGCGGAACTTATAATATCTACCGGTTCAGCACCAAACGAAATAAAACCCGCCTGAAATTGCGAATGTACGGCACACAGGAAATCGTTATCCACGGCATCGCCAAGCCCCGGAAAATTAAGAGTGACAACCTCGCTCTAAGGGTGATAAAACACTCGTATGACCAGGATACCCACACCTTGCATCTCCTGATACAGGCGCACGATATTCAGGGTGAAACGGGGGTGTTGAATATTGGTAAATAGTAAATTCAGGTGACTGCTTACCGCTTCGTGGCTTAAACCAAAAAATGAGTGACCGATCCTTCGGTGAAAGTCCTGCCTGCCCGCGTGCCCAGCCCTCCCGTATGCCCGTAAGGGGATCACCGAGCCGACTCCTGGTAGCTAATCTTTTTTGGCTTTGGGGTCTAATTTAGCATTGCCGGTAAAAGAAAATCTCCAATAATTTGCATTTTTAAGTCATGTAACGTATATTTGCGTTATTAATTGCAAGTTGTAGTTGCTTGCGCCAAAAAAGCCTTTTGCAGCATCTTCTCTCTTTGGGAGGGTTTGTGTCTGCAATTCATGCTTTATCATGGTAATAGCATAAAAAAATGAGGTGTTAAATCAAGCGCTTATTCGGTGCTTTGGGTCTTGGTAGTGTCAGTAAAGGATGCTGAGTTCACACTTTACCTATGATTAAGAATATCAAATTTATTTTTTATCATTAATAAACTAACCTTAGCGAACCTTTGCGAACCTTTGCGAATCCATTGCGTCCTCTG
>JALVDO010000810.1 GCA_027008975.1 Saprospiraceae bacterium
GTAAATTAGCAGTAAAAAATAGGTTTTGGTCTTTTAACAAGCGCAACTTGCGCAGCCGTTCGCGCAACTTTGACAGCAAAAGGCCCAAAATAGCTAATAAGAACCCATGTTCTCGACGAGGACATGGGATAATTTTTGGCGATTTCGCCAGAAATGTAGTGCAATATTTTAAAATAGTTCTTGAAGTATTCCCCTAAGTTACATATAATCTACCTCAGATGAAAGTGATGCACCGCTAACCACCCCACAAGGACAAAAATCATGTTTATACGTATCAAACGGGTTAAAAACTCCCAAGGCAAGGTGCGGGAATACCTTCTTTTAGTTGAAAGTCAGCGCGTGAAAGGCAAAGTACGACAACGAACGATCGCTAATTTAGGACGGGTCGATCTCTACGTTCAAACAGAAGCCGCCGATATCCTGGTCGAAAAATTACAGGAATACACAAAGAAAAAACAGTTAATGGACATGGCCAAGAGTCAATGCGACTGGTCAAAGGAATATGGGATTGTTGGGGTTGTCAGGCGCCTGTGGCAAGACTTGGGGCTGGATGAATTTTTTCGTGGGTATCTGAGCAAGTACGGTTATCAAGTCAATTACAAAGAGTGTTTGTTGGCGATGGTAACGGCGCGGTTCATGAATAAGCCTTGCAGCGAGCGTGCGACGGAGCGATGGATGAAGGAGGTCTATGATCCTCAATGGGAAGGGTTGCAACGACATCATTTTTACCGGGCATTAGATTTTTTGCATGCGCATAAGGCTGATTTGGAGAAGGATTTATTTACAAAAACGACGGATTTATTTAGCCAAAAGCTTGATTTGATTATGTTTGACACAACGACCATCAAGTATTGGGGAGAAGGTGATTCTGCCAAGGATCTGTTAAATTATGGGCATTCCAAGGAAAAACGTAATGATTTAAAGCAGATGATTGTAGGGGTTTTGATGACCAAGGAAGGATATCCGGTGGGATGTGAAACGCTGCCGGGCAATGCCGCAGACGTAAAGAGTTTTATGAACATGGTTAAAAAGATTCGGACTCGTTTTCAGATTGGTAAGCTTATTTGGGTGTGCGACCGGGGAATGATCTGCAGGAGCAATTTGAAAGAATTAAATGATCTGGGGCAAGAATATATTCTTGGGGTCAAGATGAGACAGTTTGATAAGGACAAAAAAGAGAAGCTTTTAAGCTTAAGAGGGGTCAAAGAAGTCAGAAAAGATTTGTATGTAAAAGAGGTTTATATTGAGGGCGAAGGCCGGTATATTGTTTGTTACAATCCTTTTGAGGCCAAGCGCCAGAGAGAAAAACGAAAGGCCTTCAAGAGATATTTACGTAAAAAAGTCAACACCGCCACCCTCAAAGAATGGGTAGTGAAAAACGGGTACAAGAAATATGTAAATTTTGAAGGCTCGGTCAGTATCAACGAACAAAAAATTAAAGACGAATCTCAATATGACGGCAAATGGATATTGCTGACCAATACAACGCTGCCGCAGAAAGAAGTGGCTTTACAATATAAGGGGTTATGGGAAATTGAGGCTGGATTCAGGGATCTCAAACAGGATTTAGATGCTTCACCGATCTACCATTGGAAAGAGCGACGTATTATCGCACATGTTTTTGTCTGTTTTTTGGCGCTTCTCATCAAAATTGCCTTTGAGAAAAAACTTCGTGCCTTGGATCCTAAAGTCGATTATGTTGAGGTCTGGCAGGCGGTTAAGCAGATTAAGGCCGTGAAATTATCCTCAGGGCCTCAGGAGATTATTTT
>JALVDO010000811.1 GCA_027008975.1 Saprospiraceae bacterium
TTTTATTTCGAAAAAAAACTAAAAAATTCCGTTTATTTGTTTTTAGTAACTACTCAGGCATCCACTATTTTTGTCCTGAAATGTTCTTTTTTCCCCATGCGGGTGTGGCTTTTTTGTAAAAAAAAATCTTATTACGCTCTGCGTAACTGCGATTTTTTTACTTCAGCGGGGAAAAAACACCTATTTTATCCCTAAAAACAGGAGCACCTGAGTAGTTACTATTTTTAGATTCTCATCGCACCGGATGTTTGTCCCTCAGTAACTAATGTTTAGGCATTTTTAAAGATAAACAAATTTGGCATAATTTTCTCACGTAAGGAAGTGTAGTTCCCTTGTTCTGAACAGTATATGCCTTTAGAGTAGGGAAGGTGCCGCTGCCCGTCCAAGGTGGTTGCAAAAAAATATGAGAAAACAGAAATTAAGTAAAAGGTTGAAGCGAATCGGGTCACGACAACGCTCGGCCTCTTTGTTGTTTATTCAAAGGTTATAAGTGCATGGAACAAGTGGAGTGTTGGACCACTTTTAAGCGACCTTGTAAACACGGTTTTGTCTCTGTTTTTGGCTAAATTAACAGGTTAAAAATAATTTGCCCCTATGCTTATAAAACGTCATCAGGAAATGCAAGCTCTCGCGAGGAATCTGCAAGCGGAACTTCACACTTTCAAAGGACAAAAAGCCGAGCAACAAATGTATCGCTTTGCTTTTTCCGAGTTAGACAGTCGCATGGGGGGACTCCCACTCAGGGCATTTTTTGTTAAAAAAAGTTACGAATTGCTGCGTTCCAAGTCGGCAAAAAGTACTTTCTTCTCTCAGAAAAAGAATCTTGCTGAGTTTACGGTCAAACTTCCTTTTGTATTTGAAGTTATTATCACCATACAATACTTACACAATCAAATCTTAGATGGCAAAGCAGGAGTCACCACACCTGAGGCTATTAACCAAAACCTGCTAGCCGGTAATTTACTCAAAGACTTTTTGTACGATTACATTGATAATAACTTTTCAAAAAGGACTTCTAGAATTGTAGAAAAGGTGGTTCGGAAGGCATTCCATTATGTCGATATGGGGCAATATGTAGAGAAGAACCTGAACACGCTGGCTCAGTTTAACAAATGCCATGAGTTAAGTCCGTCTTTCATTTCCGAAGAGATAGAAGCTTTTATCGATTTCAAGGGAATGGAGCTCTTTCTTGAAAGTACTTATAAATACCTTCCTTTGGAGTATCACTCTTTTACGGAGACGTATTTTAAAAGGATTTATCTTACTTGTGCGGCTTTGTTTAAGTTAGCTGCCGGATTACTTTGTGACTTACTGCAAGTCGATGAGCAGACGAAAGAAGATTTTTTGTCCTTTTCTGCCACCTATGGGATGATGCGGCAAATTATTAATGATAATGCAGATGTCGTTCCTGCTAGCCATCAATTAAACACTCGGCACCGTCCGGCAACCGATGCGTTTAGTGATTGGAACAATAAAAATATTACCCTCCCCCTGATACTTCTACTCTCAGATAAAAAAACGGAAGGTGTTAACTTCTCCTGTCCGATTGAGCAAAACCGGCAAAGAGCGTTCTTTGAGTTACTACTCCAATCCAATGCGCTTTTTATTTCTATTCATCAGGCTCGTTTACTTGCCGCTCTCGCCAAAAACATACTACCATTCTCAGGGGCGGATGCTTTGTTGCTATTAGATACTTGTGAGATTGCCAACTGGAATAAATTTTTGGCACCATGCCTGAAGACACAAGAATATAAGCTGTTTAAGAGGACGGCTGCTTATCGTTATTCTAAAAAACTAATCAGGGATGTCGAGCTGGCCTCCGAGCAACATTCCGGGGAGCAGTCGAAGGAGCAGGTTGATTGGAAATTTGATGTTCAAACATTGTTTCCTGCCTTTAGACCTCACCTAGGATGAATACACCGCTCTTCTCTTATTAGAGACTATTATGTGGTCAAAAAACGTCATTTTTGTGTATTTTTGAGCAGAAAACGGTTAAGATGTGAAAAAAAGTTTCATTTCCAATATTTATTATCTATCTTTGTTTTGTAAAATCAAAAAAGTTGTATTTGTAATCATTGAAGTTAAGATGATTTTCTGGTAATCTGCAATGCCAGAATTCTCTGCAAAAAT
Organism: Saprospiraceae bacterium; assembly: GCA_027008975.1. Classification (GTDB taxonomy): domain Bacteria; phylum Bacteroidota; class Bacteroidia; order Chitinophagales; family Saprospiraceae; genus JALVDO01. Next base: position 2,131 of record JALVDO010000811.1, read on the forward strand.
TCATCGTTCAATGTAAAATAATCTTTGTTGATTTTATGACTTTTTATGTAAAATGAGAAACTACACACTCACTCAACTCTCATTTTACGCGAAAAAGGCGAGAGGCAACAAATTTGTAAGGTGTGCTATTTTTGAGTGTATTACACACTCGTCCGGTTGCGTGTGCAGCCAGAATTCCTTTTCATATTTGCCTCATACATTCGATCATCGCTTGCCGGGTGTTCCCTGCGAGCCTTAGTTGTATATGTTGTTATTCTTTAATCAGTAAATTACTGTGAGGTATGCCCTATTTACTTGAGCGTGATAGTCTGCAAAAAAGGCACGTTGTTGCCTTCCCTCGAGTGGACGAATTTTTTAACCTTCTTCAGGACAGGTTACACATGGAGCTGGAAGGCTATTTTTTTGAATATCCTTTTACTTTGTTTATCAATGCGCTTTCCCGCAAGGAGAATATCGTTATTGATCGCTACGAAAATGTACCATTAGTCTACGCCGGTATCCCCCACCAGCGCGAACAATTGGAGGGACCCCCGAAAATGTGGAAAGAAGAGTTGGACGAGCATTGGAATCATCTCGATGTGTCAGAGCTGAACAGTGAGACTGCCGTTGTTAGTTCTAAATTATACAATCAGTTCAAAGAAGGTTCTTATGCTATTTCTGATATTCCCAAAGTCGGCATGGGAGCATTGAATGATTATTTTGCACCGATTTTATACCCCGAATCAAGTGATGCTGAACCGACAACCAGACAAATATCGGAATATCACATTCTCTCAGCTTACTTCAACATTACTACAGGGAGGTATTTGTCGGTACCCCTAATCCAATTTGGCGAGTTTGACGGTGTTGTTCATCTTGTTTACGACGAGAGAGATCATGAAGAGCTATCTATAAAAGCAATCGCGAAGATTATCAAATCCTTCAGTATTGTTTATGAAAGTTTAATTCTTGACTGGGATTTAGTTGGACGGAATCTTGAAAAAACGGAAGCTATCCAACTATCTATGAGTCCGCTCTTTTATGATGAGATAAACAAAAACCCCATCCTACGTGAGTTGGAATACGAAAGGTATTACAAGAGGTATCTTGCCTATTTTAAAGACCGGATTCGACTCAACGACAGGGTCATTCACAGCAAGGTATATTCTCCATATCTCAAAGCTGCCATTATTTCCATCATGATTGACAGCTATGCTCATAACATTAGTGCACATAGTTTAATAGCATTGAACTGGTGGTTTAAGCGTAGAGCCGATAACCTTAGGGAAAATCAGGTGCGTCATCAACAAGAGTTAGAAGAATTTGAGGAAATTGTCAAGGAAAACATCCCAAGCGGATACGACAGCGACCGTTTGTTGGAGTTGGTGACTCCTTGGTTAAAAGGTAGCTTTATTAGTAATATGGATGAGGAATACGATGTCGTCAAATATCCCGGTCCGCTAGATAAAGAACTTCATCCTCTCATGAAGTTTCTGATGCAAAAAGGAGCTTTCTGGAGTGGCATCGCCCGCGACAATCATTTTGGCGGTGAATCGACTTCACTGTTTTCCGTTTTTTGGAGCGATTTTGTAAACAATCCGCTTTATCTGGGTACCATTGCCAAATCGGAGGATATTCACAAAATTGCTCTCAAGTTCACCTTGTATAAGGAGGCTAAAAAGCCAAAGCAAAGGCTGATGTCCTGTCAGAGATCCAAGAATTGCCTTGCGGAAGGAACGCTGGTTGAAATCAACATCAAAGACAAACGCCAAGAAACTCAATTAGACGAAAATGACAGACCTTATCTGTCGACTCCTTCCGGAAAAAAGTTATATATAGAGGAACACAAAGAGCTAGAAGATATTAGTGACTTTGTTCAGCCCGGAGATGATTATGCTCGGATAAAAGAGATATTAAAAGACACCAAAGTGTTCTTCCCCGGCGAAATTGTAGGGCGGCACGCCTTTTTTACGCTATTGGAAAATGAAATCCGAAATGTCAAGCACTACAAAGGTGATGACCTGAAGGTCATCCAACAACATGGATTGACATTGAATATCTCGATTCAGGAAACGGATATTAGGTACACTAATCAGAAAAATAAACAAAACGAGCTCTATCGAATAGGGGTCTGGATTGGGACACCTACCATTTTGCAGACAGAAAATGTACAGCCACTCATCCGGAAAAAATTTGAGGCACTGACAGAAGACATCATGGATGTGGATACCTTTGCGCCAAGGCTTGGAGGTAACTTTCAGGATAAAATCTGCGCCAGTATGCTTTTTAATAACAAATTCATCAAAGTACAAAGTGGTGACAATAATTCCTCTCGTGACAAATCGGGCGATACTGAAAGAGATAGAACTTATTATCCTTGGATAGTGCCTGCCACCAGCCCGGAAGGAGCTCCACATGACGATATCGAAATCTGTAAAAAAATAAGTGAATCCAGTATTGAGTTTGCATTAAAATACAACCATCATCGGGGGTACTTCAAGAAGTATTTTCATCTGTGGAAGGCAGCTAATATTCACTACATTAATCATAAAAAAGATACGGATTTAAGTTGGGAGAACCTTGCGAGATTTCAATTTATAGCACTGGGACACAATGCTCCAAATAAACAGCAACTCTGGGAGAAAACCCGGCAACAAGGTGTTATCAGAATAATCGACAATAGCGAAATTAGTGCAGAAACATCAGGCGTAAAACCCGTTATTGAAGCTTATAAATCGTGGTTAAACACCTGGATTATTCCTCCGTCGCTTTGTATTGACCTTAAAATAGACGGGCTTGTGATAGGCAGGTTTGTCTTTGACAAAAGGAGCCACAACAATTGCCATTATTACAATACCAATGAACTAAATATCGCACCTGATGATTGTAAAGAGTATCTACCCGTCAATCTTGCACATGGAGGGTTTTCGTCTAGCCCAAACCAGCTCCGGTATCGAAGTCATGGTATTCTGAAGACCTATTTTACCCGAGAGATGGAAGAGGGAATGCCGATTGGCGAAAAAAGCACAGCAAGGATGTTGGAGTTATTTGAAGTGCTTGCAACTAAGATAAGTATTTTTGATAATCGCATTAAATTGCGGATCAAAAATAATGAAGTTGAAGATATCTATAGAGAAGCCCTTCAAATAGAAACTTTTGATGAAGAAAGTAGCTATCTCAATGAAAGTGGCGAATGGAAAGGCAATTGGGAGAAAACTAAAATTCACTGCCTTAAAACCTCACAATTCCTTATCCTACACCTTTCTTTTATTGAAAAACTGCTACTGACCAAATATGGGAATCATCCCGATTACGGTGATGAAAATATCGGACTTTTTATTCAGGAGGAAATCATTCCGCATATTACAAAAGACGGTCAGGTTAGGGAAAATTTCATCCTCGTCATTACTTCGGGAAGGGGACGCTCCAACTGGTGGAAGCGATTGCATGAAGACAGCAAATACGTTCCTTATACCCAATTCACCATCTTCCGACCAATAGAGTCTCTTATTTCCGGTATTGAGGATGCCCTCAGCCGAAAGGACGACATCGAATTGAAGTATAATTTGGTGAAGGTGTTATTTGGATCATAGGGGTGGTTGGGTACCGTGTCTTTCTATGGAGCAGAAACCATTACATATTTTGATATTTGTCGCAAAATCCATACCTTTCCCCAAATTTTCAAAATGCCAAAGCGTACAATTATTATTGCATGGTGGTGGTCATCAGGAGGGTTAACTGATACTTTCGATGAGTGGAAGGTTACCGACTCATCGGACGGACTGGTGAGGATGGATATACCCTATCGCAGTGGGGCGTTTGGCACTTTACAGCAAATACTCCGCCAAAGGGCAGGGCAGAATGTCCTTTTGTTCCTGCATCGCGCACACGGCTATACTCAACAATCTATCGAAGAAATTACTCAATTACCGGAAGTAAGCCAACTTCAAAAGTTTGATGCTTTTCTGTTTGGAGAAGGCAGTGACTATCTCTACATTGCCAATAATCCACGAGGGCTACTCGGCAGCAAAGGCACTTTTATTGCCAACTTTCCCTCCGGGGAATCTATTAGTGCAATAGCAAACGAAACTCTCCAAACTATAAAAAAGGGACATTTTGATAATGTGTGGAGTTATTATAAAAATAGCTATCGGCAACGTGTTTTCGAATGCTCCGAAGACCTCTATATCGCACTGACACCCTTAGCGATTCAGCAGCCGATAGAAAAGGGAACTCCCTATCAACTACTTCGAAAGCCGGGTAACGAATTGCTATTACTTCGATTGGTTAGCTTTGTCGGCAAAATGCGGAAAGGCTCCAAACCGGAAAGTGACCTGAGACGATACGAAATGCTTCATAAGAGGACTTATAATTTTGCTAATTTGGCACAATACCTGTCCCTAAACCATCCCCCACAAACGCTGGAAGCCTACCACAATCTGATTGATACAATTAAGGCAGCCCTTCTTAGCAACAAAGAGGAGTTGCGACTTTCGGAACTGCGTGACGAATTCACTTCTTTTATAGAGAAAATGCAATAATTACATTCCCACTTCCCTATATTTTTCACCTCCCTTTTGCTTTTTTTTTACGAAAAAAGTAGTCTCTAAGACACTTTTTTGTAATTTTGAGAACTAGAACCGTTCTTTTTAGTTGTCTAAGGCATAGGCAGGTTTGACAGATTACTAAAGGTGAATTGTTATTTCACTATCACTCATATCAAAAGTACACAAAATGACGAATAATCATCAATACTGGTATCTTGAGAATATAGATTTGGAAGGAATGTTGTGTCCTACAAAGCTGGGACAGGGGCAAATGAGAAAGCATCCGCATAAGACGTTCAAAAAGGGTGACTATATCTATCTGCCGGAGGAAGATTCTGACAAAATGTATTTCATTACGGAAGGTCGTGTGAAAATAGGAACTTATAGTCCTCAGGGAAAAGAAATCACCAAAGCCATCCTCAATGCAGGAGAGGTGTTCGGCGAATTGTCATTGATAGGAGAAGGCAAAAGGCGGGATTTTGCTTACGTGATGGAGAATTCAACGATGTGCATACTGACTATTCAGGAAATGCAGGCCTTGATGAAGGAACATGGCCCCTTATCCATGATGGTGATGAAAATTATTGGAAATAGAACCATCAATATGGAGCAACGGCTCGAATCTTTGGTTTTT
>JALVDO010000812.1 GCA_027008975.1 Saprospiraceae bacterium
ATCTTCTTCTTCATAGTAATAGGAGTAATCAATTCCTTTCATAAATATTTCACGGTCATTTATTTTGCTAGTAAGTGCTTTTTTCAAAAGTGATTTCAAAACACTACTTCTTGTTGGACTTAACATCATTGCATTCATGTAATCTTGCTTACTTATTTTACTCCAGTCAACGCATTTTTTTAAGCGTTTTTTTAGCATTAAATCCAACCATATTCTAGTAGTTCTACCATTGCCTTCCATGAAAGGGTGTGCAATGTTCATTTCTACATACTTGTTCACAATTTCATCAAATGTAGTTTCGGGCATTGCTTCAATTTGTTTTAATGTTTCGCCGAGAAAATGTGAAACGGCAAATTGAAAACCACCCTTTGATATATTTTTCTGTCTAATTTGTCCTGCAAAATCATATAATCCACCAAATAAATATGCGTGTATTTGTTGTAGACCTTTCGCGGTACCAACTTCTATGCTGTTAATGAAGGAACTTTCAAACATTGCGTACGCTTTTGTTTTACTCTTTCCGTCTATGCTTTTGTCACTAAATGTAAACCATTCAATAAACCGGTTTGCCTTTTTACTTGGAAATTCTTTCCCCAAAGCAATAATACCGTCATAATCCAACATATCGGATAAATATCGCTTTCCATCACTTGCCATCAGTTTCAGTTGGGTAGTGGCACTAACCACCTCGCTGTTTTCTTTCTTTAATTTGGCTTTAAGATATTTCCAATAGTTTCGTGTTTTTTTATAGTCGTCTTGGTCTGTAAGTACTGCAACAATATCCAATACCGAAAACCACCATTTGGCGTTTTTTTCGTCCCAAACAGCACGAACTTCTCGGTCGTTAAAAAAACGAATGGATATTTTTGTGTTGCTCATAATCTTATTTCCAAATTCATAGCAATTGCATAAAACATCCGGATATTAAATCAAGCACTTACCCGGCAAATTGAATTTACAGTACTTCCGATACAAAATCTGCCGCAGCCCGCTGAACATCTTCCACTCCGGTGATAGCACGAATAAAAGCGGAACCGATAATCACCCCGTTAGCATGAGAACAAGCTGTTTGGAAGGATTGTTTGTCCGATATGCCAAAACCAATCAGGCGGGGGCGTTTTAAACCCATTTTTTCGATTCGCTCAAAATAAGCCTTTTGGTCATCGGAAATGCCATCGCTCTTTCCCGTCGTGCTGGCACTGGACACCATATAGGAGAATCCTTTTGAATATTCATCAATTAACTTTAGACGCTCGTCACTTGTCTGGGGTGAAAACAGAAAGCTGATATTCAATCCCAACGACTCCAATTCCTTTTGATACTTATTTTTGTATTCGTATAGCGGTAAGTCCGGCAGTATTAATCCGTCAATTCCCACCGCTTTGCATTTTTTAAAAAAAGCCGATTCTCCATACTGTAAAATCTGGTTGAAGTATCCCATCAGGATGACGGGCATATCGGTCACTTCTCGCAAATCTTCCAGTTGCTCAAACAGTACTCCGAGTGTCATCCCGTTTTTGAGTGCCTTTTGTCCGCTTTCCTGAATGGTGGGACCATCTGCGAGTGGGTCGGAGTAGGGAATGCCCAATTCTATCATATCTACACCCGCTTTGTCCAACGTTCGTATAAGTGGTAGCGTATCTCCCAACGACGGGTAGCCCGCAGTAAAATATATACTGAGAATACCGTTCTTTTTTGTCTGAAATAGCCGGTCTATTCTGTTCATTTTATTATTGTTCCTTGTTTTAGCTATTGAGTTATTGAG
>JALVDO010000813.1 GCA_027008975.1 Saprospiraceae bacterium
TGGTGCTGGTAAATCTTATGCTGTGAAATTGGAAATTTTACGATCACTAATGCTGGGAACGGATGTGATTATTCTTGACCCGGAAAATGAGTATGAAACCCTAACTCGAACGGTTGGAGGAACTTATATTAATGTTTCGTTGAATTCTAACCAACGAATCAATCCTTTTGATTTACCAAAAACCTTTTCTGAAGAAGAAAAACCTGGCGAAGCTCTACGCGAAGCCGCGATAAACCTAACAGGCTTAATGAGTTTGATGCTGGGAAATCTGACACCTTCTGAGCAAGGAATTTTGGATAAAGCTATTTTGCAAACTTATGCCATCAAAGGAATCACGACTGAAACTGAAAATCCAGGATCAATGGAGATGCCGACGATGCATGATTTAAAGAATATGTTGGACTCAATGGCTGGTGGACAAGATCTTGCCACTCGTTTGGAACGATTTACTCACGGAACTTTCGCGGGATTATTTTCTGATCAAACAAATGTTGATTTGGGATCTGGGCTGGTAACATTCTGTATTCGTGATTTGGAGGAACAACTTCGCCCAATTTCAATGTATATTTTGCTGAATTTCATTTGGAATAAAATTAGAAGCGAATTAAAACGCCGTTTGCTCGTGGTTGATGAGGCGTGGAATATCGTGCAATACGAAGATTCTGGGCGATTTTTGCACGGATTAGTTAAAAGGGCGCGAAAATATTACTTAGGCGTAACTACAATTACGCAGGATGTAGAGGATTTCCTTGATTCTCGCTGGGGAAAACCAATTATCGCCAACTCTTCTTTGCAAGTTCTTTTACGACAAGCTCCGGTAGCCATTGAGAAGCTGAAAAAAGTTTTTAATCTAACTGAGCAAGAACAATACCTACTTTTGAATTCTGGAGTTGGACAAGGGCTATTTTTCGCGGGAAATCAGCATGTAGCCATTCAAATCATTGCCAGTCATAGTGAAGATCAAATAATTACTACTGATCCCAAAGAACTTCTAGCACAACGAGCGAGCTAAAAATCCCGCGAAAAAATAAGGAAGGTTGTCTTTATAAGCTGGCACAAGACCAGACTCTAAGTTTTTCTTTTGTAAGAAATCCTGCGCTGTGTCCCACAAGGCGGTGAAAATTTTCTTTAATTTTGAACAAAATAATTATTCATAACAACAAATATTGTATAAAAAAATTGCACAACAGGTTAAAAAATATAGTTCATGATTATTTTTTTTCTACAAAAAAACACCTTTAAATAAAGGCAAAACCACTTTTTAAAAAAAAGTTTTGACAAAACTACTCAAAATGAATACTTTTTGTGTGCTATTACATTTTGTTCAAATAAAATGCTCAAAAAAATATTCGGTTCAGGAGCGCGTGTTAAATTGTTCTACCAATTTCTTCTAAATCCTAACGAAGAATTTTTCATTCGTGAATTAACCCGTATTTTAGATGAACAAATCAACTCCTTACGACGAGAACTAACGAATCTAGAGAACATCGGAATGCTGAAATCATCCGAGAGGAATCGCCGCAAATACTATAAAGTAAACCCACATTTCCCAATTCTCGCGGAATTAACTTCTATTATCCGCAAAAATTCCAAAGAAAATGATACGATTTTGAAAGCGCTTTCCAAAGAAGCAAATTCTATCGATATACTTATTCTATCAGGCGAATTCATCGGCAAAAAAGATGCTGATACCGATATTTTCATTGTCGGAGACATTTCCAAGGATGCAGTTGAGAAATTTATTAACGAAAACTTCGGCGATAA
>JALVDO010000814.1 GCA_027008975.1 Saprospiraceae bacterium
TTCGTGAAGTTGTTGTAGGGGATGGAGGCGAAAAGAGTAGTGAGCATATTTTTAAGCCCGTCCATGTCCCCGTTTTCAAGCACTTTTAGTAGATTTCTTTGTTTTGATAATTTTCGGGCTGTTTCTGATGTGAGGTAGCTTATAAGTAAGCTGTTAAGGGAAGTTTGTACCTCTTTATTTGGTGTTTTTAGCCGGTATTCCATTCCGAAGACAGCTTGGCGTTCCTTTTCAATGGTCAAATAACCCGTTTGCCATAATAAAGCGATGAGTTCTATTTTATCCACATCAAAGCTATCGAGAATTTCGTCGGTAGCTTCATAATTTTCCAAGTCAGGAATATAATAATCTCCCGTTTTGAGCATATCTATCAGAAAGGAAGGATTCCCCGTTGACCACCAATAATTTCTAAATTTAAAATGATTAGAAATAAACAACAATATATCAAATGGATTGTAAACTTTTTTACCAAAGTAGTTGTAGCCGTTGTACCATTCTTTGACCATCTTCATATCTGCTCCGCGGAGGTGCTCCTCAAAAACGGTTAACAAATCATCGTGTGTATAACCACATATGTTGCCATAGTCGGCATTGAGGGTGATATCTTCCAAGTTATTTAGCCCACTAAAGAGATTCATCTTAGAAAACTTACTCACCCCTGTGATGAAGACCAGCCGAATGTAAGTGTCATTGTCTTTGATGACACCATAAAAAGATTTCATCTCATCCCGCATCAAGCGAGCTGTCTCTACATCAGTAATATTATCGAGAATGGGTTTGTCGTATTCGTCTATCAAGATAACGACCTTCTTTTGGTGCTTTTGGTACGCTTTTTTAATTAATTGGGCAAAGCAATCCTCAGGGTGTGGCCAGTCGTCACAACTCACGCCGGCCTCTTCTGCTGCCCGTTCTAAAGTCCGTCTCAATCGCCGGTGTACTTCTTCTATTGTCCGGCTGACACCTGACCCCATACTAATACGCAACACCGGATAACGATCCTCCCAGTCCCATTTGTCATAGATATAAAGTCCTTTGAAAAGTTCCTTATTGCCTTCGAATATCTCTTTGAGGGTGTCGAGGAAGAGGCTTTTGCCAAAGCGGCGTGGGCGGGAGAGGAAATAATATCGCCCCCCTGTAATTAGATTGTACGCTATTTCCGTCTTATCAACATAGACGAAGCCTTCATTAATAATATCCCGAAAAGTCTGTATACCGATTGGTAATTTCTTCATTAATATATGCTTTACCGCGCCCTAAGTAAGTAGTTGAGTACAAATATAGATAAAAAACACGAAAAATAGTTAGATTGAGTATTGCATCAGGAACTTTTATGACATTTTCTCCCACTCAAAGCCAATAACATTTCGCTCCGATCTGCTAAATTCAATCCCGACGAGGTAGAGGTCGCTGTCGGTTTGGTATTTTTCGAAATAGCGCTTTTCTTTTATTTGGCGAAGTGCTTCACCGGTGGCTTTTTCCGTGAGTTTAAACTCAATAATGTAAATTTTCCCATCCGGCATTTTTACCGTCAGATCCATCTTACCAAAGTTAGAGGTATCTTCGGGGATGATTTCCATTCCGAGGCTGGCGATGTAGGCATAGACAACACTGGCGTAATAACCCTCGTACTCCAATAGCCTGTTGTTCGTGAAGTTGTTGTAGGGGATGGAGGCGAAAAGAGTAGTGAGCATATTTTTAAGCCCGTCCATGTCCCCGTTTTCAAGCACTTTTAGTAGATTTCTTTGTTTTGATAATTTTCGGGCTGT
>JALVDO010000815.1 GCA_027008975.1 Saprospiraceae bacterium
ATTTAGCTCAACTATATCCCGTGAGGTTCTTTGCCCCAAGCAAATTACCCGCTCAATTATTTGGCAACTGAGTGCGAAGCTTACAGAATTGGGCTACTTGGACAAAAAATATCGTATGACTTTTGTTCCGGAAGTTAGAGACGCCTTATGGGCATTTCAGGAAGATGACAATCTGAAAGTTGGTTTTGTCGATCGCGAAACTCTGCTATTGTTAGGTATAACATACCCGGAGCCTGAGAAGAAATGCAAATGCCGGTAGCATTACATCATTCGCGTCCTTTCAAAAATACCCGTTCCACCTGACTGCTTCCGAAAGCATAAGGCAGGTAGGCGAGTGAAGGCATGGGCTTGGTGATGAAAAAATTAGCGGGTAATCCCTTCTCAATGCGTCCGTGGGTATCCTGAATGCCCATGGCGATGGCGGCATTGACCGTGGCGGCGTTGATAGCTTCTTCCGGTAGCATTTTCATCTTGATACACGCAAGTGAGATGACGAAGGGCATGTTACCCGAAGGACTGGAACCCGGATTATAATCCGTCGCGAGGGCTACGGGAAGTCCGGAATCAATCATTTTTCGGGCAGGAGGGTAGTGGTCACCTAGAAAAAAAGGAGCGGAAGGCAGTAGCACGGGCATGGTATTGGAATTTTTCAATACTGCGATTTCGGCATCATTCAATACTTCGAGGTGATCGACAGAAAGTGCATTGCCTCCGACGCTGGTTTCGATTCCTCCCATGGAGTTGAATTGATTGGTGTGTATCTTTGCAGGTAGTCCGTATTTAGCACCCTCTTCGATAAGGTAAGCGGTCTCCTTTGGTGTGAAAAATCCCTTTTCGCAAAAGGCGTCGATATAGTCTGCCAGTCCTTCCTTGGCGATTTGCGGTAGCATCTCATTGACGATGAGTTCGAGGTATTTATTCCGGTTTTCTTTGTACTTTGCCGGTAGAGCGTGCGCACCCAGAAAGGTGGCTTTGATTGTCAGGTCGCTATGGTGTTTTAGGCGCTTGATAACGCGCAGCATCTTTAGTTCTCCGGCGACGCTTAGTCCGTAGCCGCTTTTTATCTCGACGGCTCCTGTGCCGTAGCTGCGTATTTCTGTCAGCCGCGCCATGGCTGATTCGTACAACTCGTCTTCGGACATTTCATTTAGCCTTCGGGCTGAGTTGAGTATACCACCACCTTTTTGGGCGATTTCGGCATACGTAAGCCCTTTGATTCTATCGACAAATTCGTCCTCCCTGCTTTTCGCAAAAACGAGATGGGTATGGGAGTCGCACCAGGTGGGGAAGACCATACCTCCTTTGGCGTCAATGATTCCTTCCGCTCTTAGCGGGCAATATTTCATGGCTCCAAAGTCGGCAAATTCTCCTCCATCGACAGTCAGCCAGGCGTTGTCAATACAGGATAATTCCTTTAGCTGCTTTCCTTTTACGGCCTCATTGGTATCTTTTACCTGTACGAGTTTACCAATATTTTTTATGAGTAGTGATGGCATTTTTATTATTTTTTGTAAAGGCATGGGCAAATAATAAACTCAGAATCCCTTATCCGATTCGTTTAACTTGAAAATTCTGAATTTAGTTTTGACGGATTACAAAGGTAGGCATTAATATAGGATAATGCAAAAATCCCAAATGTTTGGCATTCATCGAAGTTGTAATAATGAGTATTACAAAATAAAAACGTATCTTTGCTTTGTAGATAGACAAGTATATGAAAAGACTTCCAATCGGCATACAGACCCTTAGTAAGATTATTGA
>JALVDO010000816.1 GCA_027008975.1 Saprospiraceae bacterium
TTCGGAGATGATGGGGCAACCGCAAAAGGTGCTATGAACGAAGAAGCCCACAAAAACGGCACGTCCGGATAGAAAGTCGAGTCCGGATTGGTGACAATGATGTTGAGATACTGCCATGAAGTGTAGTAGGTGTTGTCATTCTGCGGGTTGATAGCTGTCCAGCTACCATCACCTCCAAGTATTCTTGTCCATGTTTTGTCTCCGTTCCAGCGGATAGTACCATTATCCTGTAAGCCGCCCATGCAGAAGGTTTCGTCCTGATATGAATTGGAAAAACCGTTGTAAAACTGGGCTGTTTGGTAGGCACCGTTACAACTTTCAAAGGTCGTACCACCGTCGAGCGAACGATGGATGCCTCCATCACCGGCAAAATAAATGATGTCGGGATTCTCAGGATGGTAAATGACATCGTGAATATCAGAATGGACATAATTTGATGCTCCATCAGGACCTTCGATGGGAGGATTGGCATAGCCGACACCTGCTTCGGAAACTTTGGTGAGGTTTTGTCCGGCGTTGAATGACTTCCAAACTTCTATTCCGATAACGGTGAGTTCGTCGGGATTGTTGGGGTGTACGGCAACATCATGTGAATACCAGCCCTGCCACTGGGAATAATCCGTTGTATTTTTCACTGTCCATGTTGATCCAAAATTGTCCGAGCGCAAGAGCCAACTCGCCTGGTCGTCGCCTCCCAAGCTGTTGCCAATACTGGCATAGATGATGTCAGGATTGGAAGGCGAAGCACCAAACTGAACCTTTCCATTGTAATTCGGTAGTGCTGAGGTAATGTGTATCCAGTTTTCGCCTCCGTCAATTGAGCGGTAAATACCTTTGCCGGGTGAGCCGAGATTACCACAGCCAACGATTATTTTATTAGGGTCGTCGGGGTGAATCAGTAAGTCGTTTGCCATGACGACGTTTTGCTTTTGCACCCACGTCTCTCCCGCGTCCGTGGATTTGTAAACGCCATTGGTCGTTGCGGCATAAACGATATCTGGGTTGGAGGGGACGATTCTGATTGCCCACACCCCGTGTTTTTCATTGAGGCTCCAGTCCAGACTCTTTTCCCATGTGATGCCACCATCTACCGATTTTAAGATGCCAATACCGAAGCTACCCCTCGTTCGACGATATGCTGCCCCTGTACCTGCTTCAAATACATTATAGACCTCTCCTGTACCGATATACATGGTCATCGAGTCGTTGGGTGCGAAAGTGATACAACTGACGCCGAGTACGGGAAAGTCGATGTTGACCCGCTCCCAGGCACTAGCGCCGACTCCGGCGGTATAGCTGCGCCATAATCCACCGCTGGCCGACCCGGCATAAAGTGTGTTGGCATTTTGTGGATTGAAGGCAAGGGCTAGTGTGCGTCCGCCTCTGTTGTGCGGGCCCAGCGATTCCCACGGATCTGTATCAAAGCGTTGGTTACTTGTATTGGCAGCCATCCTTTTGGCGTTTTCCCAAGCAGTATAATAGCCACCTTCCGGAATTTCTCCCTGTCGGGCAGCCATGAAAGTGAGGGCTTCATAAGCGCCGGATATTTTCTCTTTTACCGGTCGGGTAGGGGATGGCAATTTACTTGGCGGTAAGTTGGTAAAGAAGAATTGTGCAGAAAAAAGTAAAACAAAACCGAAAATGAGTGCAATGGATTTTTTCATGTCTTATGATAGCTTCATTATGAGAAAATAGATTTACATGTCTTCAATAGACTCGGAATTTAGTTATTTGCCTCAGCTTTAGGGTGTGAATATA
>JALVDO010000817.1 GCA_027008975.1 Saprospiraceae bacterium
AACAAGGAACAAGGAACAAGGAACAAACAAACAAAAATGGCATTCAAAGTCTATACAAAAACAGGAGATAAGGGAGAAACCGGGCTTTTCGGCGGTCGAAGGCTTCCCAAGAGTCATTTAAGGATTGAATCTTATGGTACTGTTGATGAGTTGAATTCTTATATAGGATTGGTCAACGACAACTACCAATTACCCGTTTTGAAAAAAATTCAAGATCGGTTGTTCTCCATCGGCAGCTTATTAGCTAGTGATCCTGAAAAAAATCTCCTACAGTTAGATTTGCAAGAGTCGGATATTGAGACAATGGAAAAAGCCATCGACAAATGGGAAGTGGAATTACCTCCACTAAAAAATTTCATCCTACCCGGAGGACATACAACTGTCTCTTTTTGTCACATTGCCCGATGTGTCTGTAGGCGGGCAGAGCGACGGGTTGTCGCATTGAGCTTGGAGGAAGAAATTCCTGAAATAATTATCCGTTATTTAAATAGATTATCTGACTTTTTATTCGTCCTCTCCCGAAAAATCGGAAAAGACCTTGGCATTGAGGAAATTATTTGGAAACCAAGAGGTTAGCAGTTGTAAATATCCTGTTAAGCATCCGCCTCAATTTATTGTTTGTTCAAATGCGGACGAAATACGTTAATATTCGTATGTTAAAAAATATTTAAGGTTTTGAAAATGTTATGTAATTAGAAACTTTCTTCGTTTCTTTGAGACGGAAGTCAGAAACTGATTTCTCAAACAGAACCATTAAAAATTTTGCTACATGATTCCAATTAAGAAAAAGTGGCTTGAGACTAAAATCGCCCTTAGTAACACTATTCAGAGTATTTTAGAATTAAATCACAAAAGGAAGTATTTATCATTTTTGAAAAAGAAAAAAAAGGAATTAGTGGTCGCAAAAGAGGAGCTAATCGAGGAAGAATTAAAGGTTTTAAACAAATTGGCAGCACAACAAGCAAAAATGTTGAAAAAATACGAAAACGTTCTTGCTGAGGTAGAATAAAAAAATTTGAAGTACAAAGTAAAAGAGATTTTCTATTCTCTTCAGGGGGAAGGCGCAAACGCCGGCCGACCGGCAGTCTTTTGCCGTTTTTCAGGGTGTAATTTATGGAATGGACGCGAACAGAATCGCGCTACTGCGGTTTGTTCCTTCTGTGATACGGACTTTGTCGGTACCGATGGTTACAATGGTGGCACTTATTCCGCTACGGAATTAACAAAGAAAATCAGGTCACTCTGGCCTGCTCATACGAACGAGCCCCCATACATCGTCTGTACCGGAGGCGAACCCCTACTACAACTCGACCAAGCATTAATCGATGCTTTCCACCAAGAGAATATGATTGTTGCCATTGAAACCAACGGAACGATTTTGCCGCCTGCTGGTGTGGATTGGGTTTGTGTTAGCCCCAAGGCAGGGGCTGATTTCGTACTCAAAGAAGGGCATGAATTAAAGTTGGTCTATCCTCAACCACAAGCTCCCCCTACCCAATTTGAGAAGTTGAATTTTGAACACTTTTACCTTCAGCCAATGGATGGCGAATACCTCGAAGAGAATACCCGGGCGACCTTGGAATATTGTCTTGCCCACCCGCATTGGCGAATGAGTGTACAGGTGCATAAGATTTTGGGGATTGAGTGAAAGAATGTACAGCCCCAAAAAAGAGAACTCTGCATCCAAAGGTTTGGTGCAGAGTCCCAAAAACGCGCTCTCTCTGATGTTAAAATCTTTCTTTTCAGATGGAGTAAGAGCAATATCTCACCGCTAAGATATTTAATTTTACAATGAGATTCAAGTTTTTGACAAGAAATACAGCATTCTCAACACTAAATATTCAAAGACTGCTTCAAATAACGCTGATATTTGCGCTTATAAACTTTATAGATGCGCTTTAGTTTGTTGTAGCTGTCGTCTTTGAGCGGTGTAAATCCCTGTTGCTTCATCCACTCATCATTATAAATCTTACCGAGGTATCTGCTACCGTGGTCGGGGAATAAAACGACGACGACATCCGAAGGTTTTAATTCTTTTTGAATTTTGAATACCGCTTCTAATACCGAGCCACTGGAATAACCGAGGAGTAGCCCCTCCAGTCGGGCCAACGCTCGTGCACGTTGGGCACTCTTTCTATCTGTCACCTTAATGAAATCGTCGATGTATTCGAATAGGACATTTTTAGGAATGATGGTCTTGCCCAATCCCTCCACTTTATAGGGGTAGATTTCATTTTCATCAAATTCGCCTGTCTCCCAGTATTTCTTTAGGACAGAGCCATAGGCGTCGACTGCTATAATTTTTATATCGGGATTTTTTTCTTTTAGATATTTGGCTGTTCCTGAAAGTGTACCGCCAGTACCGGCACAACAGACGTAATGCGTTATTTTACCGCCGGTTTGTTCCCACAACTCAGGACCTGTGGTATAGTAGTGGGCGTTGACGTTATCAGGGTTGAAATTTTGACCAATGTAATAGGCGTTGGGGGTTTCCTTGGCGATTTGCTCTGCCCGGGAATAATAAGAGCGGGGATCTTCCGGCTCCGCATCAGAAGGACAGACGACTACTTTTGCTCCAAGCGCACGCAATAGAGATAATTTCTCCTGTGAGGCTTTGCTTGTAACGGTTAGGATACACTTGTAACCTTTAATTGCACTTACCATCGCCAGGCTATAACCGGTATTACCGGAGGTCGCTTCCACGATAGTGGCACCCGGCTTTAATTTCCCGGTTTTTTCTGCCTGCTCAATCATATAAAGAGCGATTCTGTCTTTTGCTGATTGTCCCGGATTAAATGCTTCTACTTTTCCAAGAATAGTGGCGGGAATGGCCTCACAGACTCTGGATAATTCAATTAAAGGCGTATGCCCAATCGTTTCTAATACACTTTTGTAATACATACCAAGGGTTTTTGTTACTATTATTTTGTCATCGAGCGGAAATTAAAATAATTCTCTGCCGACGAAATGCTGTCCTGTTTTCACTGCTTATATTCTGCCGCTAAGGTATGAATTAAATCGATAAACTGCAATCTTTTGAAGCGTTGCAACAGAGAAAATATCAGGTATTTATATTCGTTTAATCTACAAATAACTACTTTTGTGTTATTGAAAATAAATTATGGACAGAAATAAGATTTCGATAAAAGCAAGACTGATTTTATACAATAAAGGAAAGATATTGCTGCTGAAGCAAACCAAGCCCAATGGAGGAAACTACTCTTTAGTGGGCGGCACCATTGAGTTTGAAGAATACGCTAAAGAAGCGCTGATACGGGAGAGCTTTGAGGAGGCGGGAATCATTCTAAAAGCAAAGGACTTGACCCTGGTGCACGTTTTACAAAAGAACAAAAAAAATGAACAACGAATCATTTTGTACTTCAAAGCAAAAAAATGGAACGGCGACATCAAAACGAGGGAACCCCACAAATTTATCGATGCCATTTGGTTTCATTTGAATAACCTGCCGGACAATATCACACCAACCGTGCAGCAGGCTTTGAGAAAATACAGAAAGGGAATCATGTATTCCACCATTTAAAAAACAAGAGGAGTTTTTCCATGGAAAAACTCCTCTTGAAGTAGCATCTAAAATAAAGGTTCCTTATTTCGTCTTGCTATTGCTCTTAGCGCATCCTTTTTTAGCTCCACCTTTACAGCAAGCTCCTTTTTTGGCGCCACCCTTACAACAAGCCTTCTTGTCACCTCCTTTGCTACAACTTTTTGCGCCTCCTTTACTACAGCCTTTTGCGCCTGCTTTGTCACCTGCACAGCTCTTACCGGCGGCTTCCGCAGCTACAAAAGAACCTGAATTAGCATCAAAAACAACTTTTGTCATTTTCACATTACCGGTTTTTTCGCAAACGCTTTTTTGGTAGTAAGTTGTTGTTCCTGAATGAGGGCATACTTTTGCTACAATATTTTCGTCAGCAGCTGCAGCCTTAGCCGCTTCATCAACGGCTGCTGTTGTATTCTCGTTAGATACTTCTGTTGCTGTTTGCGCATTTACATTTACAATTGCCAAACCAAAAACAAACAGTGAAAGGAAAAATAATTTCTTCATAATAAATAGATATTTTTTAAATTAAATTGATAATTTTACCGGTACAAATATATAGGTATTTTCTTAAAAAAAAAGTTTTCAACTGTTAATGATTTCATAATCCCTCAAAGCCCTTTCTCTTCAATCTCCATAATAGCATCGACGTGTGCGTCTGCGATTTTCTGCCGCACGCTGTCCTTCATCAACTCTTTGACCTCCTTTTTATTGTTGTAAAAACCATTTTCCGTAAGGATAGCAGGCATATTTGTCGCCCTCAAAACATAGAATTCGTGTTTCGACTGGGACTTAATGTGTCGATTTTTAAATCCCGTTTTTTCTATCAGGTGTTTTTGGAATATGGCCGCTGCCTTCTTTCCCTTTCCTCCCGCGTGGTGATGCCACGTCTCTATACCTCTGATATTATCGGCTGCCCAGGAGTTAACGCTTGATGAGGGACCGGCATTAGAGTGAATAGACAGGTATATCTTTTTTAAATCAGATTTCTTTTTATTTGCTCTCGCTACTCTTTCCTTTAAAAAATTGCCCACCTCGACCTCAGGGACGACATTGTAGTATTGCACACCCAGCTCATCCAGTCGTTTGATAATGCGCGCGACGATGTCCCTATTGAAGGCATATTCAAACAAGCGAGTCCCCTTGTCATCTAATTCCGGCGAGCGCTTACCGGAAGTCAACTTCCCATGTCCGTTGTCAAGACACCAGAGATATCGGGCTTTATGCTTGGGTTTAGTGGGTTCCTCCGGCTGGGGTTGTTCTTCTTCGGGCTGAGGCACTTCCTCTTCATGCGGTTTTTCTTCACCTGTTGGTGTCACGGGGATATCTTCCTTTACTTCCAATTCTTCATCCGGAACATCTACAAAGATATCCGGCTCGAATTCTTCTTCCGGGTTGACGATTTCCTCATCTATTACTTCTTCTTCAATCGTGGTTGTGATAATGGTATCCGCCTTGACTTCTGCCGCATCGGTTGGCAGTTCCTCAATCACTTTTATTTTGTCCAATTGCTGCGTCTTAGATTTGGATGAACCAAACAACGAAGCGAATAATTGACGAATGGCTTCAAAAAATTTTGACATATTTGTGGGTCTTTTGTGAAGAAATATCCGTCAAAGGTAGCTAAAGATACTGAATAATAAAAGTCACTCCATGAAAAAGGCGTAATAATACTCCCCCGGATAATTTTCGTAAACCCCTTCGAGAATGGTTTTACCGGAGGTGTTCTCCAATAACTGAACAAACTGATCGACATCTACTATTTTTTTGTCATTTAGTTTGGTAATGATGAATCCGGGCTCCATATTGGTTCGGTCTATTTTACTATTTCGGAATACACTGACGACTCTGATGCCATTGCTGATGATTTGTTCCCTTTCTGCCGGGGTCAGGTTGCGTACTTCACAGCCGAGGTTGCGCAACATTTTTTCCTCCTGAATGGCTAAGGGCTCATTGCCATTCAACACCCCCCCAAGAACGACGGAGCATTTTTTAATTTCTCCATCCCGTATATATTTGACCGTCACCCTATCACCCGGCCGATGGCGGCCAATGAGTTCCTGCATTTCCGGCATTCCTTCTGTTTTAGAGTCATCGATGCCAATGATAACGTCACCACTCTCTAAGCCTGCTCTCTCTGCTCCCCCATCCTCCACAACCCGCTCAATCAGGATGCCAGCGATATTTTCCAACTCCAAATCATCAGCAATATCCTTATCCACTTCTCTAATAAAAACGCCGAGCAGCCCTCTTTGTACAACCCCGTATTCCCTTAGATCTCCTATCACCTTTTGCACCAAGTTGCTGGGAATGGCAAAGGAGTAGCCCTCGTACCGCCCCGATTGAGTAATAATGGCCGTATTAATACCAATTAGCTGACCATAAGTGTTGATAAGTGCCCCACCGCTGTTACCCGGATTGACGACAGCATCCGTCTGGATGAAAGATTCTATGCGGTCTTGCCCCTCCAGAATATCAATGCTACGTCCTTTGGCACTAACGATACCGGCGGTGATGGTCAACTCCAAATTTAACGGATTGCCAACAGCCAATACCCATTCGCCAACCCTCAGTGAGTCAGAATCCCCAAAAGCAAGAAAAGTAAGTTCTTTTTCATCAATTTTTATCAATGCCAAATCGGTCGAGGGGTCAGTACCAATAATCGTCCCCTCATATTCGCGCTTATCATCCAAACTGACCACGAGCCTACCCGAGCCGTCCACAACGTGATTATTGGTCACAATATACCCATCTGATGAAACAATCACACCGGAGCCCGTCGCCACCTCATCGAAGTAACCATCTTCTTCCGGATAGGATTTGATATTGACGACCGTTGGGGCAACCGTCTCCGCAGCTTTGGTGAAATCGGTTGGCGTCAATCCGGAAAGCTTAACAATATTGTTTTTTTGCGTACCCCCTGTCAGGAAGGGGCGCGCAGGCGTATAAGTGTCACGCAGGATAATCTCTTTTTGAGGCATCCATCTACTATACAGAAAGATGGTCAGCATCGCGCTGCAAATTGATGTGATAAGGATAACAGGAAGTATTCGCTTCATGATGTTTTTGTCGTTTTACCTTTAGTAAGTGATGTGACAAAAATAAGTTAATTTACTTGGGCGTGCCCCTACCAACGGCCTCCCTCCCTCCTTTCTGTCGGGAGGCAGGCTTTTAGTCGGGTCACTCCTATCCCTCACGCAAAAAACCAAATGCCATAACGAAAGATTACCCGTAATTTTTAATTTTGTCACAGGACTTACCCTACTTAACGCAATTATGATTGTTTGAGTTGTGTTTGGGAAATGCGAAACTCAAAACTTCCCCCCCTTTCTGTGTTTGATATAAAATGAGCACATAGTGTTAATAAAGGATTTATTGCATACCCCGAGCCGACTCCATCTTCGCGATCCCTTGCGGGAAATTGAATGATGAATGATTGAATGATTGAATGATTGAATGCGAGAATGATAAAATGATAGTATGAAGGGGGAACACAAATGACACGGATTAAGCGGATTTACACGGATTTGAATGAGTGAATGAGTTGTGAGTTGTGAGACTGAGAGAATCTTTGCGCTCTTTGCGTACTTTGCGTGACCCTTGGCGGGAGAATTGAATGATTGAATGATAGGATGAAGGGGGAACACAGATGACACGGATTAAGCGGATTTACACGGATTTGAATGAGTGAATGAGTTGTGA
>JALVDO010000818.1 GCA_027008975.1 Saprospiraceae bacterium
GTGGGGAATCTGAAAGTCGGGCATTTTAAGGAGCCCTTTAGCCTAGATATGCTTACAAGTAGTAATGACATCACCTTTATGGAGCGAGGGGCGCCAACAGTTTTTAAAAAACAAAGAAATAGCGGGGTGCAATTCAGTAACTCGGTGCTCAAAGGTAGAGCCACTTGGGCAATTGGTCTCTTTCAGAATGCTGATAAAAGTGGTAAGGCTTTTGGGGAAGGGGATGGATACAGTCTCACTGGTAGAGTTACAGCTTTGCCCTTCTATGATAAGGCAGCCAATAAATTATTACACCTCGGTTTTGCTTATAGCAATAGGAACCCTCCGGGGCGTACCTACTCCGTCAAAGTAAAACCCGAATCCCATGCCGCTACCGCTTACCTGAATACGGGAAATATCTCCGGTGTTACATCAAGGACGATGTTTGGCTTCGAAATGGCATTGGTGTTGAATAGCTTGTCATTTCAGGGGGAATACATCCAAACGAATGTGCTCAGTAGTGGTTTACAACCTAAATTTAACGGGTATTATTTGGAAGTGGGGTATTTTTTGACGGGAGAACACAAGCATTATTCCACCAAAAGTGGGATTTTCAAAAGGGTATCTCCCAAAAGGAATTTTGACCCTAAAGGAGAACAAAAGGGATTTGGCGCAGTGGAGGTAGCCGTCCGTTATAGTAGTGTTGACTTAAATGATAAATCCATTTTCGGTGGCGTGATGGACGACGTCACCTTTGGACTGAATTGGCATTTGAATCCGGCGACGAGATTTAGCTTCAATTACATTGCTGCCAATGTCAGGGAAAAGGGTAAGAGCAATATTTTTCAAACGCGGTTTCAGGTGGCGTTTTGATGGCTGACGAATCCTTTTTGATCTTTACCTCCAGTTCTCTTTTGTGAAATTTTCAGCTATCCATTTAGCAATAAGCATCAGAGTCTCATAGGGATTGACTTTCACGGAAGTTGGAAATAATGAAGCATCGCACACATAAATTGAATTAGTTCCGTAAACTTTTCCGTAAATATCGCAAACGGAAGAGGCGTTATCAATGCCCATTCGCGCACCACCTTGTGGGTGTGCACTCGATAGGGGTGTTTTGTACAGATTCAAATATTTTCCGGCAATAAATTTATCCAATTCATTTACATCGTCTTCAAAAAGTGGATTTTTGTTGCTTGCCGGTAATAAAACCTTTTTGCAACCTGCGGCAAAAAATATTTTTGTAGCTTCTTTTAAGGCTTTTACAAGTGCGCCTTTTGATTGCTTACTTAAAGTATAATCAACAACAGTTTTACCCTTTTTGTCAATTGTTATTCTGTTATGATATTCCGCTTTATCGTGTGCCAAAATCAGAATAGACATCATTTTATCGTAATTTTTCATCACTTTCTGGTGTGATTCCCCATATCCGGGATTATTTCTGGCTGTAACCCCGGGAAAATAGAAAGATGTTTCTAAATAAAAATGATCCGTTTCTGAAAAATAATCAGTGTAAACGGTTTTGGGAAAACCTCTATAATTTGATATGGTTTTAGAGTGAATTCCATTAATATTAAATGCGGGATGTACAGTAAGATATCTACCGGTATTTTTATTTTTTAGCTTTAATCTTTCAGCGGAACGCAATAAAATAGCAGGTGTGTTCAAAACCCCGGCAGCAAGAATAATCTTCTTTGCATTAAATTGATAAGAGCCGCTTTCGATCGTGTTCGGAATCGTCCCCTGGGGGGCATCTTTTACAATTACATGAACCTTAT
>JALVDO010000819.1 GCA_027008975.1 Saprospiraceae bacterium
GGGGATACACTAATTGTCGAATTAGGAGCCTTGCTTCACGATATTGCCGACTCAAAATTTCACGATGGCAACGAAGCAATCGGGCCTGAAAAGGCAGCAAAATTCTTGGCATCCATTGGAGTTGAATCCAAGGTTAAAGAAGCTGTTATAAATATTATTAAGCATATTTCATTCAAAGGTGGAAATGAAACACAACCTTATTCTTCTCCTGAACTGGACATCGTACAGGATGCTGATCGCCTTGATGCCATCGGGGCGATTGGCGTAGCCCGGGCGTTTAATTATGGGGGATTTAAGAACAGGGAAATATATAACCCCGGTATTCCTCCAAATCTAAAGATGACCAAAGAAGAATACAAAAAAAGTACCGCGCCAACTATCAATCATTTCTACGAAAAATTGCTCCTACTCAAAGACCGGATGAATACCCGAACGGGTAAAAGAATGGCAGAAGAGCGACATCGTTTTATGGAATCCTTCTTAGAACAATTCTATCGGGAGTGGGAAGGTGAGGTGTGAAATTTAAGGAACCTTTAAAAGAAATACGGAAGAAAATTGTAGATTTGCAAAACAGCGTTTGTGCCGATACTTACTAGAAGGAAGTTCCGAGTATTCAAAAGAAAATCGCTAAAGGGGGCTTGGAAGTTAATCTTGAATATCGCCAACAGGGGTAGTAGTGCAAAAAATCAAAACCTCCAGTCTGCGCTGCAAAAGCAATTTCTCAATGCTCTGGAACAAGAAGGATGATAGTAGTCAAGCATTTTAAATTCAGAAAATAAAAAACATCGTGCAAAGAAGTACACATAAAATAGATTACGCTCGGGACACAGAAAATATTGCTCTTTTCGCAAAGGCACTAGGTCATCCCACACGTATTAAAATCTTAAAATACTTGCTGGATCAAAGCTGTTGTTACACCGGTGACCTTGTAGAGGAGTTACCCTTAGCGCAGTCAACTATATCCCAACACCTTAAAGAATTAAAAAATGCGGGACTAATACAAGGCGAAATCAATCCTCCGAGAATAAAATATTGCATCAACCTCGAAAACTGGGAAAAAGCTAGGGTTTTGTTTGATGCTTTCCTCGGGCAGCAGGTCCATGGGGGAGGGAGTTGTGATCTCGATGACGATTAATTATGAAAGTAGTTCTGTCCAATTAAAAAAAAGAGAACAAACTAAAATCAAAAGAAAATTTTTAACTTTGTAACATGAATAACTTAATAACAGTAAAGGAAGCAAGTGAGTGGGCAAGTAATTACCTTGACAAGAGGGTGACAACTTCAAATATTTCATATTTAATCCAGTATGGGAGAATTGAAAAACAAGGAAAAAACGGAAAAACACTCATTTCTAAAGATGAGTTAAAAAAATATTATCAATCTTTTCTTGGAAAACGAGAAATAGATTGGAAAGAGCAACTGGGGAATGACCTAAATTGGCATTTATCTTTTGACTACTTGAAAGAAGCAGATACAACTAAGCACGTCCATCGATTACATCCATACAAAGGGAAATTTATCCCTCAATTAGTGGAGTATTTCTTAAATGAAAAGACAGATGAGTTCAAAAAACAGGTTTATTTCAAAAAAGGAGACATTATTTTAGACCCTTTTTCAGGGAGCGGAACGACTATGGTTCAAGCGAATGAAATGGGCATAAACGCTGTTGGAATTGATATTTCCGCTTTCAACGCCTTAATCGGAAATGTAAAAGTTGGGAAGTATGATTTTGACGATATTCAGCAGGAGATTAAGAAAATCACTCAAAAACTAAAGCAATTTGTTGGTGAGAATAGACATAAGGAATTTGACCGAAAATTGCTGGACGCGTTAACTGCTTTTAATAAAAAGTATTTTCCTTCTCCCGATTTTAAAATTTGGGTCAGAAAAAAAGAAATCGACGAAAAAAGGTATGCCAAACAAAAGTTACAAGAAATTTTACCTACATACCAGAAACTAATCAAAGAATTTGAAATTCAACTCCACCAAGGAAAAACAGGACATGAATTTCTTGACCAATGGTACTTACCCCCTATCCGTGAAGAATTGGAATTGGTTTTTGAACAAATAAAACAGGTTCAAAAAGTAAGTACTAAAAAAGTGTTGAGTATTATTTTGAGTCGAACCATTAGAAGTTGTAGAGCAACTACTCACGCTGATTTAGCTACATTGATAGACCCTGTAAGAGAAGTTTATTATTGTAGGAAGCATGGAAAAATATGTAAACCATTATTTACCATTTTCAATTGGTGGGAGCGTTACAGCAAAGACACTCTAAAAAGACTTTCATCTTTTAATAGATTGCGAACTGACACCCAGCAAATTTGCTTAGTTGGCGACTCAAGAGAAATTGATATTGTTTCAGAGGTCGAAAAACGAAAGCCAGATTTTGCCAAAATAATTAGGCAACAAAAAATAAAAGGCATTTTTTCAAGTCCGCCTTATGTAGGCTTGATTAATTACCACGAACAACATGCTTATGCTTATGATCTGTTTGGTTTTGAGCGTAGGGATGAACTGGAAATAGGTCCACTTTTTAAAGGAAAGGGACGTGAGGCAAGGTCATCTTACATTGACGGAGTGTCTCAAGTTTTAATAAATAGCAGAAAATTTATGGTTGAAGATTTTGATGTTTTTTTGGTTGCCAATGATAAATTTAATATGTACCCAAGCATCGCTGAAAAAGCAAATATGACTATTATAAACCAATTTAAACGTCCTGTTTTAAATCGAACCGAAAAGGATAAAGGGGCATATTCGGAGACTATTTTTCATCTGAAATCTAAATAATAAATGGGGTTGACAAAGAAACAAAAAGATGAAATTCAGCAAGTTCTCAAACAAGTTTTGCGAAATAAATTTCAAAATTATAAACGAGAAACATCATCAATGCCTTTCCATACCCGACTTTTAGGCAAAGACAGATATGCACTATTCTCTTTTATCCATTCACTCAACACAACATTTGGAACGAGCATTTTTGAGCCTGTTGCTGTAACATTAGCCCAAAAGCGATTTAAAAGAGCAGAAAGGCAAGTGAAATCCGGAACACGAATAAGCACCGCTGCCTTGTTCGAAATCCAAAAAATAATGGATGAGCTAACCGCTGCTAACGCCAAACCAAATAAACTAAATGAAATAGAAATAATTCGCAAAGTCTGCCAAAAAGGAGAAATGCGAAAAGTGAAACCGACTGTTGTGGATGTTTATTTGGAAAGCAATATGGGGGAATTATTCCTTTTTGATATTAAAACTGCGAAACCAAACAAGGGCAATTTCAAAGAATTTAAACGAACTTTGTTAGAATGGGTAGCAGTAATATTAGCAGAAAATCCAAAGGCAAAAATCAATACACAGATTGCAATCCCTTATAATCCTTATGAACCAAAACCGTATAGTCGTTGGACAATGGCGGGCATGTTAGACTTAGAAAATGAATTGAAAGTCGCCGAAGAGTTTTGGGATTTTCTCGGAGGTGAAGGTGCATATTTTGATTTGTTGGAGTGTTTTGAAAGTGTTGGAATTGAAATGAGGGAGGAAATTGATAATTACTTTTCGAAATTTAAATAGATGAAGAACGGAAAAACGATAAGTTTATCAACATTGCACAATGTAATTTACTATCCGAAAGAAATAGTTTGGGAACATTTTGAGAAAGTAAAGATAGAAAAAGAATAAAAACTGGACAGAACAAGCGGTAGCTGCCAAGCTGCCCTATCGGGACGGCACGAACAGCTATCGCAGCCGTTAGATAGTATCACCCCCATTTCAGTCGTACCCATATTCGACACTGTTATCATCGTCATCGTACCCCTTTGTCTCCAAATCTCTATACGAAATGGCAATTAATCCAAGGAAGGTCAAAAGTGCATTCAGGGCGAGAATGAGATAACCAAAACTAAAGCCAAACTGCTCTGCCATTAGCTTATTGATAATCCAGGAAAGAATGGGGGCACCTATACAAATAATGACAATCCAATTGATAGTCAGGCGCCCTGCAAACAAGGTTCCTCTTTCTCGTATATTCAATCTGGTCATGATGGCAAATGCAAAAAGTCCAAGGATGGGACCATAAGTGTAAGTAGAGGCTTTGAATAACTCGGAAATAACGGCATCCTTCCCTACTTTACTAAATACTCTAATTGTCGCGAATATTATCAGGGAAAAACCAATATGGACAAAAAGTCGAAGCCTTTTTTTTGTTTCTGAATCATCCGCCCGCTCTTCAAAATTCAGAAAGTCTATACAAAAAGAGGTTGTCAGTGCCGTCAACGCAGAATCTGCACTAGAGTAAGCGGCAGCTATTAATCCTAAGACAAAAGTAATGCCGATAAATGGTGAAAGGTAGTTAATTGCAACGGTAGGATAGAGATAATCCGTCTTTTCAGGTATCGCAATACCGACATCGGTCACGTAGACATACAAAAATGCACCTAGTGTTAGGAATACCAAATTAGCAAGGACTAACACAACGACAAAAGTCAAAACATTTTTCTGAGCATCGCGAATATTCGGGCAACTCAGGTTCTTTTGCATCATATCCTGGTCCAGCCCCGTCATAGCAATCGCAATCAACGCACCACTGATAAACTGCTTGAAGAAATTATTGGGGTCACTCCAGCCGTTCTCAAAGAAAAACACCTGGGTGTAATGGCTCTGTCTGGCCTTTTCCAACATGGCTGATACATCGAGATTCATCGCATCACAGATGGCATAAATAGTGAGTACCACCGCCGTCAACATCGCCACCGTCTGGATAGTATCCGTCCAAATGATAGTCTTTATCCCTCCTTTGTGGGTATAAACCCAAATTAACAAAATAGTGATGGCTACTGTCGCTTCAAATCGAATACCAAAGGAGTCCATGACGAATTTCTGTAAAACGATAGCCACCAGATACAATCGGAAAGATGCCCCGATTATCCTCGATAGCAGAAAATAACCCGCCCCCATTTTGTATGAGTAGAAACCAAGCCTTTTCTTAAGGAAAGTGTAAATAGAAGTCAAACCCATTTTGTAGTAAAGCGGGAGTAAAACCAAGGCAATAACTGCATAGCCGACTACGTAGCCCATTACCATCTGGAAGTAAGAGAAGGCTTTGTTGTACCCGTTTCCTCCCACCACTCCGGGTATGGAAATAAAAGTAACCCCGGAAAGAGAGGCCCCAACCATACCGATAGCCACCAATATCCATGAGGATTGGCGATTGGCTAGGAAGAAAGTTTCATTATTTGCCTTCCGACTTGTAAAATAGGAAACCATGTACAGCATCGCGAAGTAAATCCCGATGATGCTTAGAATAAAAGTGGGTGTAAGCTGTTCAAACATCTCTGTAGTCTGCTAGTTAGAAAACAAAGGTAGTAATTTTTCATAATTCACCACCTTCTACCTGTTTTTTATTCATTCCCAAAAATAACATCAAAAATAATCCCAACATAATAAACACGTCGGCAACATTAAATACGCCGGTATGCAACCCTCCAATTGACATTACCATGAAGTCTGTTACCCTCCCCACGGAAAGCCGATCGACAATGTTACTCAGGCCTCCGCCCAATACCATACTCATTGAAATGGTGGGAATCAGACTTTCCGCTTTGTCTAGTAAGATGTAAACAAACAAGCCTCCCAGCAATACCAATGGAAAAAAATAAAGGGTTATGTATTTTAGCCATCCTTTTGAATTGGCTCCAAGGCTGAGGAAAGCACCCGTATTTTCGGCATAAGTCAGTCGAAAAAAACCTCCTAAATAATTCTTCGCCGGTTCGTATTTCAAATAATGAATAGCCAACTCTTTAGAAACTCTATCCAATATCACAACAAGAAGAACGATGAGGATTATCCTGAATAAGCGATTGCGTGAAAACTGCATATTAATATTCGATTTTGTCTGTTTTGTCCTGCCACACTTTGAAGACCTCTTGCCCCTCTTCTCGTAAAGCATTGATAGCGGGAATAGAGCGTTTTTGAGGAGGCAAGCTGATTTCTTTGTAAATAAAACTATCGTCAAAACCTGCAATTTTATCAGCATCCTCCGCTGTCGCTGCATAGAAGACCCTACTCGGACGAGCCCAATATATCGCCCCGAGACACATCGGGCATGGTTCACATGATGTATATAAGGTACAACCCTCCAACTGAAAATCATTTAAATTCTTACAAGCATCCCTTATTGCAGTCACCTCAGCGTGTGCTGTGGGGTCATTGCTCGAGGTAACATTATTGGAACCCTTGCCTATAATTTTTCCATCTTTAACAATTACTGCTCCAAAAGGACCTCCAATGTTGTTTTCCATCCCTTCCCTCGCTAATTGAATAGCCTTTCGCAGGAAAAATTTGTCTTCCTCTCCTATATGCATAATGCCTAATTTTAGTAACTTTCAGCAAATTTAGAAAGATTCAAGTATTTATCCCTACTTTTGTCCTAACAATAATTATTGAATAAAATAAACCGGGCATGGATAAAAGGATATTGGCGCATCAGCAGAATGAAATTACTGAATATTTCATTTACCATCGCTTATCTGAAATGAGTGAGAATAATCACAACAAAAAAATTCTGCGCCAAATTGGAGACGAAGAAAAAGCGCATTACGACTTTTGGCAAAATATAACTAAAGTAGAAGTCGCACCCAATCGCTTTAAAATAAAATGGTTTGTATTTCTTGCTAACCTCTTTGGGTTGGCATTTGCCCTCAGGTTATTGGAGAAGGGAGAGCGGAATATATCAAAGCTTTATGAACAATTGGAAGCGACTTATCCCGGCATTAAAGCTATCAAGGAAGACGAAGACCTACACGAAGCTAAACTCATTGGTATCCTCAATGATGCAAGACTAAATTATGCCGGAGCCATCGTACTAGGACTAAATGATGCGTTGGTAGAGTTTACCGGTACGATTGCCGGGCTGACCTTCGCATTTGGAAATAATCAAATTATTGCACTAACTGGATTAATCATGGGAATTGCGGCGTCGTTATCCATGGCAGCATCCGGCTATTTGGCATCCAAGGAGGAAGAAGAAAAGGAAGATGTAAACCCCATCACTTCTGCTATCTATACAGGGATGGCTTATATCATTACCGTTGCACTTTTGGTATTTCCCTATTTTGTCTTTGATAACCCCTATCACGCTCTATGGCTGATGCTGGTTATTACAGTACTAATTATTGCTTCATATACCTATTATATATCAATTGCGAAGTCTTTGTCCTTTTGGAAACGCTTTTTGGAGATGGCGGCAATATCACTCG
>JALVDO010000820.1 GCA_027008975.1 Saprospiraceae bacterium
CCTGACATCTATTTTCATTATTGCATTCAAAAAGATATGTAGGATGGTATTCTTCAGTTACAAAATTTTGGCTTTACATCAAGTTGAGAATTGCTGATGGTTTAGTACGGTTTTCTGTAATTATGTCTCTATTTTCGAGGACTAAAATGCCAGACTCTAACAATCTATACACGGAACAGTAGGCTGAAAGCCCATGTCAATATCCGCATTGTGACCGCAGGTCGCAGCGAGCAGTTTCGTTTTTTTGTTGGGGATTGATGGCTATGTTGGTTCTAGCAGGGTAGTAAGTTGTTACAAAATAACTTTTCCTATGGTAATTTGTTATTGAAGTTATTCAAATTGATGCCATGCCACAATTCATCATTTATACACCAAAAATCACCCCGCGTATCGAGTACGCCATGAAGGTTATTTTCGGGGTGATACTCGGATTGGAGTATGTATTGACGGCAAA
Source organism: Saprospiraceae bacterium (assembly GCA_027008975.1). Taxonomy (GTDB): domain Bacteria; phylum Bacteroidota; class Bacteroidia; order Chitinophagales; family Saprospiraceae; genus JALVDO01. The sequence continues at coordinate 455 of JALVDO010000820.1, forward strand.
CGAATCGGAGTATCAGCAATCCACCTTATTCCGGATAAACTATGGGGAGGAAAGCCTATCCGAAGAAGAAGTGCTGCTCCCTCTTTCCGGACTTTTATCGGAAGAAGGCATCCGCGAGCCGGCACCCGAAGTGGTGAAAAACGGGGCTATTCCTTACTTTTTTGCCACTAAAAACAAGGGAGTGTTTCCCTTCGACCTGCCGGCACTCGTCTTTTATCTCGTAAGCCGCTACGAAGAATACCTGCCCGTCGCTCCTGACGAATACGGGCGCTATATCGAAAAAAACAGCATCGCTTACCGCAATGGCTTCTTGCAACGCCCCCTCGTCGATGAATGGGTGTTGGAGTTGCGAAAAATACTACAAAAGGAATTTCCCGCTGCTGATCTTCCCTTGCCGGAGTATCGCTTCCAGCCAACTTATGATGTCGATTTCGCCTGGGCTTACCTGAATAAAGGTTGGCTCTTTTGGGCGAGCTTTGCCAATGACATCCGGTTGCGGAGGTGGCAATTGATTCGTCAGCGCATAGGTGTAAAGTGGGGCGGAGTGGATGACCCCTTTTATTTCTTTGATAAATACCGAGAGCAACACCTCGCCATGAATCCCCGACCAAAGTTCTTTTTTGAGGTGGGCGACTTCGGTAAATACGACAAAAACTGCCCTTGGAATCATCCCAAAATGCAGGAATTAATACAAAAAACAGATGCCGACTTCGAGGTGGGTATCCATCCCTCTTTCCGTAGTCACACCAGTATAGACCGCCTTAAAATGGAACACCAACGACTCGAAAAAACACTGGGACATCCCGTCACCCAAAGCAGACAGCACTTCCTGAAAATGAGTCTCCCGGAGACCTACCAACGACTAATATCCATAGGAATTACCGATGATTATACAATGGGCTACGCCGAAGAGACGGGCTTTCGGGCGGGTATTGCGCGCCCATATCCCTGGTACGATTTATCCAAAGAGCAGATGACCACGTTAACGATTCACCCTTTTCAAGTAATGGATGTCACTCTCAAAGTCCTGCTAAATTTAAACAATGAAGAGTCCTACGCCCGGTGTTATGACCTGCTGGAGCAGACTAAAAAAGTAGGCGGCACCTTTGTCACGTTATGGCACAACAGCTCCTTTTCGCCGGCTCATGGGTGGGATGCGGAGTGGATAGCGGAGTATTGGAAGCTACTTCAAGCAGCCCTAGTTAACTCGTCAAAAATAAATTTAGAATCTTCAAGTTAAACGATTCGGATAAGTCGCTTGAAATGAATCGCTTGGTTATCCGATTCGTTTAACAGATTCTTAATTTATTATTTGCCTATGCCTCCTAATTGTTAATAAAATTCTAATCCTCCCTACTATATATCATTTTCAACAATAAAAAAGTCAACTTTGTGATTAATATGATGTTGTCAGAAGATATACAAACAAAAATCACAAAGAATGATAAAAAGAACCATACTTTTCATACTGGCACTCTTCGCCGGACAATTTGCATTCGCGCAAAGCGGATATGAAATCAAAGTAAACATCAAAGATTATAAGGAGAAGGAGTTAATGCTTGCTTATTACCTCGGTGACAAGCAATACATTATCGACACAGTGCAGCAGGATGGTAGAGGCACATTTGTGTTTAAAGATACAGAGCCTTTGGATTGTGGGGTCTATCTCATTGTTATGGAGCCGGATAATAAATTTTTCCAATTTGTCGTGGATCAGGAGCATCAGCATATGTCCATCAAAACCCAATACGATGAGCCTATTGAGAAGATGTCATTCAAAGGGAGTAAGGACAATCAAATCTTTTATGACTACCTGCGGTTCTTGGAGGTGAAGCGAAAGAAAGCAAAGGAGTTAGAGGATAAGTATAAAGACGATGAAACAAAAAAGGAAGAAGCTATTGCAAAAGTCACAGAAGAGGTGGAGGCCTATCAGGACAAGTTGCTGAAAAATTATCCGAACACCATGACGGCAAAAATCATTCTGGCTTCCAAGCCCGTTGATATACCCGAATTTGCAGGAACAGAGGAGGAGCAACAAACGAAAAAATGGCGCTATATGCAGAAGCATTATTTCGATAATATCGACCTGAGTGATCCCTGCCATCTCAATACGCCGTACCTTTTTAGTCGGGTGGATTACTTCGTCAATAAGCTACAAGTACAGCACCCGGATACCATTGCCAAAGCCATTGATTATGTGCTGGAGAAGATGAAGCCCGCCGCCAATACCTTCAAATATTACGTCATTCACTTCCTAAATGAAGCTGCCAATTCCAAGCTGGTGGGAATGGATGCCGTTTATGTTGACATGGTCAACAATTATTATGCAAAGGGACTAACCCCCTGGGTGGAGCAGGAGCAACTGGATAAAATCATCCAAAATGCCAAGGACCTCGAACCACTATTGATAGGGAAGCAAGCACCCGATCTGCATTTATACAAACGAGATGGCAGCGCCTTTAATATTTATGATGTCAAAGCAGACTATACCATCTTGTTCTTCTGGCGACCGGATTGTAGCCATTGCCAGAAGGCGACCCCATTTATGAAGGACTTTTATGAGAAATACCATAATAAGAACATCGAACTCATCGCTATTTGCACTAAATTTAGAGACGAAATTGACAATTGTTGGAAGTATGTCGATGAAAAGGAAACGGGCGATTGGATTCAGGCTATTGATAAATATCATCGCTCTAGATTTATGAAAGTCTATAATATCAAGGCAACTCCGCAGATTTACATTTTGGATAAAAATAAAAAAATCATCTCAAAGAAAATAGGAGCGGAGCAATTGCCGGACGTGATGGATAGTATCATTGAACACGAAAACGAAGAATTTTTGAAAGATAATTAATTAGTGAACCTTTGAAGCGAAATGTGGTACTGCTTTTTGGAAGAGTGGAATAGATGATTTATCTTGTGCCCTTTATACCCTTGTGTTAATATTTCAGGCAGCGTACTTGTCTGAGTACAATTGGCGATTATGAAGAGTCTCACTTACTTTTATGTAACTGTTCTTTTGTTGGTGTGGATGTGTTCGTGTTCAAATGATTCTTACCAACAAGAACTAAATTCCGGTTCTAATAAAAAGCAACGTCAGGCGTTCTCCTACCTGTCGGGTAATACGATGGGGACGAAGTACCATGTTTCCTATCAAGATAAGCGGAAACGTACCTTCCAAACGGACATTGATTTGTTGTTAGCAGAGATTAACCAGGAGGTATCGACCTACGAGGAAAACTCTGTTATTTCTCAGTTTAATAAGGCAAAAGTTGATACTTTTTGGTTTGACGAAGCTTCTTTTTCAGGGATTAGTTCCAACTTCAAACACTTTATTGTTAATTTCCAACTGGCCAAAAAAGTGTACGAAGTATCGCAGGGCGCGATGGATCCAACAGTCATGCCACTGGTTAATTACTGGGGGTTTGGCTATACAGAGAAAAGTGTAGTGACGAGTGTCGATAGTGCAAATGTTCGGGAATTAAAAAAATTAATTGGCTTCGATAAGGTTCAGTTGATTCAATCACCACGGATGGGGTTGACAAAAGCTAACCCCGATGTGCAGTTGGATTTTAGTGCCTTTGCTAAGGGGTATGGGGTAGATGCTGTAAGTGACTTTTTGATGGATCAGGGTGTTGAGAATTTCTTTGTTGAGATAGGAGGGGAAGTGCGTGTTCACGGGGTGAATCCGGAAGGTATTCCTTGGCGGATTGGCATTAATGTTCCTTTGGAGTCTGCCTCTACCGGAGATATATTTAAGGTGTTGCCCCTGAAAGATAAGGCCATCGCCACCTCTGGTAATTATCGAAATTACCGCGAGGTAAAAGGAAAGAAATACGGGCATACCATTGACCCTAAAACCGGTTATCCTGAAAAGAACAACCTGCTCAGTGCAAGTGTCATTTCGGATGAATGTATTGTGTCGGATGCCTTTGCAACAGCTTGTATGGTGGTGGGTGTTGATGAAGCCATCAAAATGGCAGAGCAAGTACCTTATATTGATGTTTATCTCATTTATGGTAAGGACGATGGGACAATGGGCGTAAAAAAATCTCGTGGGCTGAAGGTTCAGGATTGAAAAAATAAAAAAATAAATGACAGGATTAAATCTAAAACGAGGGTTGGTTTTTTTTGATATTGAATCGACGGGATTGAATGTGATTCGGGATCGGATAGTACAGATAGCAATGATGAAATACTTACCCGGAAAGGAAGAACCGGAGGAGTTGGAAATGCTCATCAATCCCGGTATTCCCATCTCAGAAGAGGCTTTAGCAGTCCATGGTATTCAACCAAAAGATTTGGCTCGAAAGCCGACTTTTCAACAGGTGGCGGAAAAAATCTATGACTTTATCGGGGATTCTGATTTGGCGGGTTATAATTCAAACCGCTTTGATATTCCCTTATTGATGGAGGAGTTTGCAAGAGTCGGCATTGACTTCAATATGGATAATCGCAGGACGATCGACGTGCAGAGAATTTTTTACAAGATGGAACCGAGAACACTCAAGGCTGCGGTTCGATTTTATTGTGATAAGGAAATGGAGGATGCACACGATGCGCTAGCCGATGTCCGTGCAACGGTGGATGTATTTCTGGGACAATTGGAGAAATACAAGGGGGTCGATTATATCGATGGGGACGGGAATGTGGAGAAGATTCCGGTTCGGAGGGATATTAATCAACTACACAGGTTCACGACCGACTTGAAATTCCTTGACGCAACCCAACGGATGAAGTTAGATGCCAATGGCGTCGCTGTTTTTAACTTTGGTAAATACGTAGGCAAGCCCGTTGCGGAGACACTGGCAAATGATAAACAGTATTACAACTGGATTTTAAACAAAGACTTTTCCTCGCAAATGAAGCAAATCGTCAAAAAACTCGTTAAGGAGTATGAAGCTGAAGCTAAAAAATAATTTTATCTTTTTGTTGTTCTTTTCTCTCGTGCTTTACGGGTGCTACGAACCCAAGGAGGGCTGCCTGGATGTTCGAGCGACTAATTTTGATTTGGATGCTGACAATCCCTGTCCGGACTGTTGTGAATATCCCGTGTTTAAGCTAAAAACAAGTCATCGATACATTGTTGATGATACGACCTATTATACCGTTAGGTTTGGTGATTCTATTTATTTGGATGGGGCGAATCACCCGTTTAGGTTGGAGAGTGTTCGCTATTTCCTTTCCGGATTTGAGTTGATTAAAAGCTCGGGGGAAGCGGTGTCCATCGAGGATAAAATAGATATAGAGGTATCGGATGGTAGTGGTAGTCGTATGGTGAGAAGCTTCACAGATGACTTTGTCTTGATTAACGCAGCCCATTCGAGTACCATTACCGTTGGTACTTTTACCCAGCCCGGCACTTACAAAGGTATTCGATTCCTGATAGGGTTAGACCCCGTTGTTGATACGGCTATCCCACAATACATGCCGGAAAATCACCCCTTGTCCAATACAGCGGATGAGATGTATGACGCGGTGAACGGGCATTATTATGCATCAAAAATAGCACTCTTTAAAGACACTGTCCCATCAGATACCATTCCGAGGATAATTGCCAGCTACGCATCCAATGCATCCCAATTAGTCGACCTTCCCTTCTCTGAGGAATTTACGCTGCCGGAGGGATTTCATCTCCATGTCACGCTGGCTGTAGATTGTATCAGTTGGTTTGATGGAGTAGATGTTAGGTCTGATTCCGACGCAGTGGTGATTGAAAAGATCAATGCAGCACTTCCTACCTCTTTTTTTGTGTCTAGTATTTCAACGAAGTAAGTATGGCTAAGCACGAATCCACAAATTTACCGATTACTGATTGGGCAGAAGCCGATAAGCCTCGCGAGAAGCTACTCAGCAAGGGGAAGAATGCCCTTTCGGAGGCGGAGTTGATAGCCATTATTATAGGGAGCGGTTCGCGTCGTGAGACAGCAGTTGGTCTCGCCAAGCGAATTCTCAACTCAGCAAATAACGACCTGAACAAACTAAGCAGATATTCCATTGCCGACCTGATGAAGTTCAAAGGTGTTGGCGAAGCGAAAGCAATTGCAATTACTGCGGCTTTGGAATTGGGCAGAAGGAGGGAACTGGGAGAGGGTGAAGAGAAGAGATTTATCCGTCATTCACGCGATTCTCATAATTTTATCGCGCCCGTGCTTCGAGACTTAAACCATGAAGAATTTTGGGTTTTGTTTCTCAATCGTGCCCATCTGATACTGGGAAAGGAGCGCATCAGTATCGGTGGTTTTTCTGCGACAGTCGTCGACCCCAAAGTGGTTTTTAAGAAGGCGTTAGATCGGAATGCCTCTAGCGTAATCCTCGTACATAATCACCCATCCGGCAGCCTCAAAGCAAGTCAGGCAGATATTGACCTAACCAAAAAGCTCGTTGGTGCAGGAGAGTTATTGGATATTACTGTATTGGATCACCTGATTGTTGCGCAGGAAGGGTATTTTAGTTTTTCGGATGCGGGGCTATTGTGAATAAGGGGTTCGCCAAGTTCGCAAAGAGCGAATCTGATCCCCGATCTTTCTACCGTCAGCTCGGGGATCAGATTCTCATTCTAATCCCTTAGCGAGCCACAACTGTCACTCTTAGCGCTCTTAGCGCCCTTGGCGAGCCACAACTACCGCCCTTAGCGCTCTTAGCGCCCCCTTCTTTCACACAAAATGCTTCAACATAATCACCTCCCGTTCACTTAAATGACGAAAATACCCTCGGGGCAAATCTTTCTTTGTCAATCCGGCAAGATAGACGCGGTCGAGGCGTTTGACCTTGTAGCCCAAGTGTTCAAAGA
>JALVDO010000821.1 GCA_027008975.1 Saprospiraceae bacterium
CGATTCCTCCCTGTGCATAGCGGGTGTTTGATTCTCCTTTTTCCGTCTTGGTGATGACCATGATTTTCAGGTCGGGTCGCTTCATAGCTACTTTAATAGCGGTGGTCAGACCCGCCACTCCAGCACCGATTACTAGGATGTCTGTATTTTGCATATTGAATAATTAGAGGTAAATACTTACGTGTACACCATTTTTGTCATAGAAACGCCTTTTTTGATTTAAGAACAAGGAATGTGGAGAATATCGAACACCGAACAAGGATTTAAGATTTTAGATTTAACAATCTGCTTTCCAAATCAAACTTCGTTTTGTTTAAAACTTCTAAAATCGACGTTCGTTAATCGATGTTCGACATTCTTTTCATGTTAATTATCCATTCGCTAGCCCACCCGCTTCGGCCTGCCTCCTGAATGTAATGAGGGAGGTTCGCTCCCTTGAAAGTCCCCCGGGCTTTCACCAAGGGATCGGTCACTCATTCATTTTTTGATTTAAGTCATGAGGTGGTAAGTATTTACAATTAAAGTTTATCTTCGCTTTCGCAAAAGTATGACTACTCGAATGAAGAATCAAAGATACAACGATAAATTTACTTTATTTCTTGACAGGGATGGCGTTATTAATGAGCGGCTACCGGCTGCTTATGTTCGAAGTTGGTCGGAATTTTCCTTTGCACCAGGTGCATTGGATGCCATCGCGGTCTGTTCCTCCATTTTTGGAAAAATCATCATTATCACCAATCAACAGGGAATTGGAAAGGGGTTGATGACCGAAGAAGAACTCCAATTAGTCCACAATAAGATGGTCAATGCAATTGAAAAAGCCGGTGGGCGAATTGATGCCATTTATCACTGCCCCGACTTGCGAACAAAGCCCAATAATTGCCGCAAACCGAATCCGACCATGGCACTTAGGGCAAAAAAAGACTTCCCCTCCATTGATTTTCGAAAGTCCGTCATGGTGGGCGATTCGATCTCCGATATGCAATTTGGGATGGCGCTCGGGATGGAAACCGTGTTTATTACGTCCAATCAGGATGAAGTACAGCGGTTAGTGGAGGGCGAAAAGGCATTGCCGAATCATATCTTTCATAGCTTGGCGCAATGGTCAGAGAAGGGCGTATAAATGGATAATCCCCACTTTAACAATCCATTAAGAACTATTTACCTCGTTTTTAGCGTCTTATTCATTGAATGGTTATTTAATACAAAAAATGAACATCACCATAGATATAGGCAATACGCGGACAAAAATCGGGGTTTTCGACAGGGACAGGCTGATGGACAAAGTAGTAATGGATGGTTTTGATGGCGTGAAAGTATTTGAGGTGGCAACCAACCATGACGCCAAAAATATCATCTTTTCTTCTGTATCCACCGTTATTGATGATGCGATTTTAGCAAAATTTCAGCATCAATTTCAGACGGTTATACAATTGACTGCCGATACACCTTTGCCGATAGAAAATCGCTATGCAACACCATTGACACTCGGAAAAGACCGGCTGGCAGCGGTGGTGGGGGCTTATGCGTTACACGGAGACGAAGCCTGCCTTGTGATTGATGCCGGCACCTGCATTACTTATGATATTTTGGCACCCGGAGGTAAATTTATCGGGGGAAATATCAGCCCCGGTGTTGAGCTCCGGTTGAAAGCCATGCATCATTTTACACAGCGATTACCCCTGCCAGAGAGCCGGATTGTCGATTCGGAATGGGGGAATTCTACGGAGAAGGCGCTTGTGAACGGTGCTAT
>JALVDO010000822.1 GCA_027008975.1 Saprospiraceae bacterium
TTGCTCAAACAAAACTAAGAGCATGAAGCGACTAATTTGGTTATTAAGACGAATATTTGTCATTGCGTTAGTCATCATCATTGGAGTTGGCACCATTAGGACCGTCAGGCTGACCTCACGACAAGTGGCAACAGAAGCCGTCCAGCCCGTCAACGTAGGAGATGATGCTATCCGGCGATTCTCCCAAGCCATAAAAATACCAACTTTTTCAAAGGAGAGTAAAATGGATAGCCTGCCCTTTAGAAATTTGGCTTTATTATTCAAAAAAAATTATCCGCATGTCGATTCATTGCTGGAAAAACAACCCGCACCTCCATTGAGCATGGTGTTCAAGTGGCCGGGTAAAAACCCCGGATTAGCCCCCGTCTTGTTAATGGGGCACACCGACATCGTACTGATTGATGAAAAAACAAAAGCAGACTGGCAATTCCCTCCATTGAGTGGAGCTGTAGAGAATGGATATATCCTAGGCAGGGGCACCCTTGATGACAAAATAGCGGTGGTCGGCATCCTCGAAGCGGCCGAAATGCTGCTACAAGAAGGTTATACCCCTAATAGAACAATTTATTTTGCCTTTGGGCATGATGAAGAAATTGGAGGTGAAAATGGAGCCAAAAAAATTGCCGGTTGGTTCGAAAATCAAGGTATTACCTTCGAATACATTATAGACGAGGGCATGCTCGTGCTCGAAAAGGCTATGCCCGGGATAACACAACCTGTAGGACTGATAGGTATTGCCGAAAAAGGCTATGCAACCTTCCAAATCGAAGTGAAACTCGAAGAAGGTGGACACTCCTCCATGCCGCCAAAGGAGACAGCCATCGGACTGCTAAGCGAAACAATTATAAAACTGAGAGAAAACCCCTTCCCTGCAAAAGTGGATGGTGCAGCCCAAGAATTATTCGATTATATCGCTCCTGAGATGAGTCTCCCTTATAAAGTACTTTTTGCCAATCGCTGGCTGACCAACGGTATCCTACTTAAGCAATTAAGCAAAGGCTCCTCCGCTAATGCTATGATTCGCACTACCGTTGCCCCCACGATAATTGAGGGAGGCTTTCAGGAAAATGTGTTGCCCAGTCAGGTCTCCGCTACCGTCAATCTGCGTATTTTACCCGGCGAGACCATCCAAAGTGCTAAGGCATATCTGGAGAAAATAATCAACGACGACAGGATAAGCATCACACAAATCTCGGACTTTTCCGAAGACCCCTCCGCCATTTCTCCGACCAATTCATTTGGCTTTCAGACCATTCAAAAAACCATTTTGGAGACTTTCCCGGATGTCATTGTCGCACCTTCTCTCGTCGTTGCCGGTACCGACTCAAGACACTTCAGCAGGGTCTCTAAAAACATTTACCGATTCCTCCCAATGCAATTAGCCAAAAGCGATTTGAGTAGAATCCACGGTATCAATGAGCGCATCTCCGTGGAAAACTACAAACGCGCTATTCGGTTTTACAAACAATTGATGGTGAATAGTGCAAAATAGATGACTAATGAAAAAACTAATACTCACTACTTGCACCCTTATTGTGGTCTCTGCAATTTTTGCTCAATTTCCAGACGAGTGGATATTTGACATACGCTCCAATCCCTACGTCTTAACAAATCCAAATCAGTCCATCACCATCGAACTTGAATTGTACGAAGATAAAGACATAGCAGAAATCAATATGGCTAATTGTGATAATTATAATCACTTGGGAATGGACGGAGCAACTATCTCTACACTAGTGCTCAAAGATGATA
>JALVDO010000823.1 GCA_027008975.1 Saprospiraceae bacterium
GCCAAGGACGCAAAGAAATTAGTATCAAAAACCCTGCATCACGACCAAAGGGAGGGATGGAGACAAACTCAACAACTCAACAGCCTCCCTCCTTTCAGTCATGAGGCAGGCTCAACAACTCAACAGCTCAATAGCTAAATAACTCAAACAACAAGGAACAAAAAAAGGCAGCCACCCAATCAAAGGAAGCCACCTCTCTTTTTTTTGTGTTTACTTATTTATTTCACCCGTTGTATCATTTATCTTTAACAGGACATGTTGAAATGCCAACAATGCTATAAAGCGGGCAACTACCTGCAAGCGCTGTCACAGCAAATACAACTGCAACAATTGCCAAAATGATACCAAGCGTAGATGAAATGACCACTTTACCCATGAATAATACAACTGCAATAATTAATGCAACGATAAGTCGAATATACTTATCTACGTTTCCTACATTCTTCTTCATAAGAATACTATTTTTAAGAAATTAAAAATTTTATTAAAATGCCAAGTAACGAAAAAATAACTAAGCACACAAGACAAACTAATAGTAATTTAACCGCCTTAGGTGCATTCTTCATAATTTAACATCTTTACAGTAGCAAATGTAAGACAGCAGTAGGAAAAGCTACGTGACTTTAGTCACTTTGGGTGGTATTTTTTGTAAAAAAAGAAGGATTTAGCTCGATAATGCCCCTTTTTAGCCTCACTTTCCCATTTTTTTCCAGTTGTTTAAGTAGGCGCGAGATCACCTCTCTTGAGGAGGCAAGGTCACTTGCGATTTCCTGATGCGAAATTTCCAACCTGGTTGTATTCAACAATTTGGAACGATTGGCAAGGTGATTAACAAGTTTGTAATCCATGTGCTGGAAAGCAGAACTCTCGAACAAATGAATCAATTCATCGAAGCGCTGACTAAAGGTGTCTATCAGGAAATGTTGCCATCCGGGGTACTTCTGATGAATCGTATATACTTTTTCGACAGGCAGGGCGAGTAGCTCTGTCGGTTCCATTGTGATGGCCTTCACTTTACTTTTTTCCATCCGGAGGAAAGAGGTTAGCGTCATGGCGCAGGATTGTCCCTTGGAGATGTAGTACAAAAAAACTTCCCTTCCGGTTGAGGTATCTGTCCCTGTCACTTTGAGGGTACCTTTGATGACGAGCGGAATGACTTTTATGTAATCTCCTGATTTCAGTATTTCTACCCCTTTCGGAAATGTATAATATTGGGCATGGGCTGAAATTTCCTCAATTAAGCTGAGTTGGTTAAAAGCGGGAAAAAGCGCTTTAATCATTTTTTTCTTTTCCAGAACATCCATTATGAATCGCTTTCTGAATATTTTTCCATCTCCTTTAGGCTTAAAATCACCATATTTCTTTCCAGCGCTACTCTTTTTGCTTTTTCCAATTGCTTTAACAATCGAGAGATGGCCTCTCTGGAAGCATTCAAATCATACGCAATCTTTTGGTGAGTAATGGAAATAGCCGGGTCATTATTGACCTTAACTTTTTTGCGAAGATAGTCCAATAACCGTTCATCTAGTTTTTTAAAGGCGATATTATCAATGGTCTGCACGAGCTCTTTCATCCGCTCATCATAGGAGCGCATGATGTAATTCTTCCAGCTTTGATATTTGAAAAATTCGTCCATGTATCGCATGGGAATACCAACAACGGTTGTGTCCTCCTCTGCGGTAGTGCGAATGTCACTTTTCTTATTCATCATGCAACAGGTGAAAGACATAGAACAGGTCTGCCCGACTTC
>JALVDO010000824.1 GCA_027008975.1 Saprospiraceae bacterium
GTAATGCCGGGAGTCAACTTCGAGTCCGAGATGGGTGTTGGCATCAATGGTGTTTAATCCCTTGTCTTGCAATTGATAGGCTTTTAGTTTATTGATAATCCCGATACCACGCCCCTCTTGTCTTAGGTAAAGTACCACACCTCCCCGCTTGGCTGCTACCTCAAGAGAACGCTCCAATTGGGCACCGCAATCACACCTCTTCGATCCAAACAAATCGCCGGTTATGCACTCCGAATGAATCCTGACCACAACCGTCTCTTCCGGGTTACAATCCTCGTGTACGAGTGCTAAGTGTGGCATCCACTCCGTTTCCTCTTCTGCAAAAGCAACCATATTGAATCGTCCCCATGGTGTAGGAATCATCGCCTCTGCCTGTTTTTTCAATTGCATAATTGTGTGTTAATATTAAAATGGACTTTGACCTGTTGCCAAGCCACTTGTTTATTAATATGATACAAAGGACAAAATAGTTTTTACAATGGGCTTTTTTTATTTTTAGCTTTCTTTCGGATACCATAAATAATATTTTGCAAACTGCCTTCCTTTAATGCCGTGATTAGAGACTTTAGACATCGGCTGTACGGCTCCCGATTTTAGCAAAATTTTGATTTCTTCCTTGGAAGTGGTGTAAGCGCTATTCGATTCTTTTCCCTTTTCAAAGAAATAACGAACCTCCTTTTTACTGATGTTTTCTCTCTGGAGGATTTCCTCCTTAATGGAACGTATGTAGTCTTTATCAAAAGGTCGGGGCTGGAATTCGAGGCGGAAGAGGCGACGATTGATAATGCCCTGACAGAGACCTGCCAGAATGGGGTCATCATGATTGCGCCATGTTTTCAGAGCGACGGCGAAGTCGGTATCATCCAATTGGCTAAAGCGGTTCAGTAGATCACGCGGGTTGGCACGGAGCCGGGTGTGGTCGATTTTATTATTCAAAAAATAAGACAAGAAAGGGGTGGAGGGAACTTCGACGCCGGATTGAACCAAGTGTTTGGCCCGTTCGAGTATTTTTGTGAGCATAATTTCGGCACTCAGGACGGTCTTGTGTAGATACACTTGCCAGTACATCAATCGGCGGGCGATGAGAAATTTCTCAATGGAGTAGATGCCCTTTTCTTCAACGACCAGTTCGTTGTCCACGACGTTTAACATATTGATGATACGGTCGTAGCTGATGACACCTTCGTGTACTCCGGTAAAATAGCTGTCGCGATTGAGGTAATCCATCCTGTCCATATCGAGCTGTCCGGATATTAATTGCGAAAGAAATTTCTTGGGATATTTATTCTGAAAAATGCGGATTGCGAGGTCGAGCTTACCGCCAAACTCTTTGTTCAGTTCTTCCATGAAGAGGACGGATATTTCCTCGTGCGTCACCTCCATCAGGCAATGCTCCAACGTGTGTGAAAATGGACCGTGTCCGATGTCATGGAGCAGTATGGCAATAGAGACGGCCTCTGCTTCTTCGTCAGAAATGGGAACGTCTTTGCGGCGCAATTCTTCAATGGTCTTTTGCATCAGGTGCAATGCGCCAATTGCGTGATGGAAGCGCGTATGTAGTGCCCCCGGATAAACGTAGTGTGATAGGCTCAACTGCTTGATTCGCCTCAGCCGTTGGAACCACGGGTGTTCTATCAGATCGAAGAGAATACCATAGGGAATGGAGACAAAACCATAGACCGGATCGTTTACTATTTTTTTCTTCATGGATAATACTTAGTAAATTTTTAAACAATTTTTATTCCTA
>JALVDO010000825.1 GCA_027008975.1 Saprospiraceae bacterium
AAAACCAGGGGATAAAATACCCGTTGACGGCAAGGTGAAAAAAGGAGAATCTTATGTCGATGAAAGTATGATTTCCGGAGAGCCAATCCCCGTGCTGAAAACAAAAAAATCAAAGGTATTTGCCGGTACCATCAACCAAAAGGGCGCTTTGAGAATACTGGCAACCGGCGTTGGGGAGGACACGCTACTTTCGCATATTATCAAGCTGGTAGAGCAGGCGCAGTCGAGCAAGCCCAAAATTCAAAAACTGGCGGATAAAATTGCCGGAATTTTTGTACCTGTTGTCATTATTATCGCCCTGATTACCGCTTTGATATGGTACTTTTTCGGACCGGAGCCACCCCTCACCTACGCCTTGTTGACGCTAATCACCGTCCTGATTATTGCCTGCCCCTGCGCACTGGGTTTGGCTACCCCCACCGCCCTGATGGTCGGGATTGGAAAAGGAGCGGAGCAGGGCATCCTCATAAAGGATGCACAGGCATTGGAGACCGCCTACAAATTAGATGTATTATTGTTGGACAAGACAGGAACCATCACAGAAGGACAACCCAAGCTGACCGATTTAATATGGACAAAATCAGCTGATGCAGACTTGAATAAATCCATATTACTCGCCATGGAATCACAATCGGAACATCCCCTTGCAGATGCGATTGTAAGATACCTCAAAGAGCAGGGGGCTAACGCCGCAGAGGTTGACAATTTTGAGAGTATTACCGGTATGGGTGCCAGGGTTGTTTATCGGGATAAAAATTACCTTGCGGGAAATGAACGTCTGATGAATGCCAATAATATCACCATACCGGATGACTTAAAAGAAAAAGCAATCGAACTAAAACAACAGGGCAAAACGGTTGTTTACTTTGGAAATAATAACGAGGTGGAAGGCATCATCGCCATTGCCGACCAGATCAAAAAAGGGGCAAAAGAAGCTATCCGTCATATACAGTCTATGGGTGTCGACGTCCATATGCTGACAGGAGATAACGAGCAAACGGCAAAAGTCATAGCCTCACAGGTAGGAATCGGGCATTTCAAAGCGAACGTCATGCCCGCTGATAAGGGCAATTTTGTCAAAGAGCTACAGGATGCCGGCAAGGTCGTTGCTATGGCGGGCGACGGGATTAATGACGCTCACGCCTTAGCACAGGCAGATGTTGGTATTGCTATGGGAAGCGGAACGGATATTGCGATGGAGAGTGCGGGAATAACGCTGATTCATTCCGATTTGAAGCAGATATCCAAGGCTATTGAATTATCAAAAGCAACGATGCAGACCATAAAGCAAAACCTCTTTTGGGCATTTATTTACAACCTAATAGCTATCCCGATTGCAGCAGGGGTCTTGTACCCGGCATTTCACTTTTTGCTAAATCCAATGATTGCCGGAGCAGCGATGTCGATGAGTTCCATTTCCGTCCTCATGAACAGCTTGCGATTGAAGAATAGAAAATTATAAAAAACATGAAAAAAGTAACATTTAAAACAAATATCAATTGCGGATCTTGCATTAAATCTGTCACGCCGTTTTTAAACGAGCTGGATAATATTGATAGCTGGAAAGTAGATACCGATAATCCGGATAAAATACTAACGGTTGAGTTAGATGACGATGACGTGGATGCCGTCGTCAATGCCGTTAAAAGCGCAGGTTATGAGATTCAGACCATCCGTCCGTAAGCCTTGAAATGCGGATTTCGAAGATTTTCCTTATTATAGATGACGGGTTTGTGGGTGTATTCACTGATGATACTACCGCCCGCTTCTTCGAGGATGATTTGTGATGCCGCAATATCCCACTCCATCGTTGGTCCCATGCGAGGGTAATAATCGGCTTCGCCGGATGCCAGTAGCATGAATTTTAGGGAGCTTCCGATGGGCTTTAATATGGGGTCTTTCAGGCTATTCAATTCTTTTCGGGTTGCATCATTAAGGTGTGAACGGCTACAAACGACGCGAAGATTTTCCTGAGTAATGGAGAAGTCTTTAGCCGTCAGTCGTTTGACTTCTCCATTTTTATGGGCATAGGCACCTTCGCCTTTTACTCCCCAGTACATTTCGTCCAAAGCCGGAGCATAAACGACTCCCAGCACAGAATGCCTCTTATCTATCAATGCGATATTGACTGTAAATTCTCCATTGCGCTTGATGAACTCCTTGGTGCCATCTAGTGGATCGACCATCCAAAAAGTTTTATATTTTTTTCGCTCAGAGTAAGGAGGTAAGGTGGATTCTTCCGAAATGATGGGGTATTGTTTTTCGAGCCTGCTCAGTTCCTGCACAATAAAAGCATTGGCTGCTCTGTCCGCAAGTGTCAGCGGGGAGTTGTCATCCTTTCGTTTGTAGCTAATAGTGGTTGTGTTTTCGTAGATGTGGCGGATAATTTCACCCGCCTGTCGAGCAATTTCTTTTACGGGAATAACCAGCGTATTCATAACTGTAGTTATGATGATTGAATAATGGCACAAGTTATGAAAAAAAAGGGATTACTTACAATATAATTTACAGTTTCGTCCACGCTTTTTTAGCAAAAGTTTCTGTCAAAGACTCGATATAATAACTTCCTGCTGCCGGATCGACAATCTTATCAAGATAACTCTCCATTGCCAGAATGTGGTTGACGTTCCTTGCCATTCTTCTCGTTAAGGGTGTTTCGGGTGTAGAAGCCGGGGGAATGAAGAGTGTTGCCGCGCCGCCTATGACGGCGGATAAGGCCAGGGTTGCCGCACTAATCATATTTTGGTATTCATCAGAAGATACGGTCGAAGGGGCAAAGTGAACGCTTATATCCGGTGATAAATCTGACGGAAGACCGTAGGCCTGAAGCAAGTTTGCCCACAAGATATGGAAGGCTCGTAGCTTGGCAATTGAGGCAAAGTAATTTTTATCCACCGTCATTTGAAACTGGATTTGACGGACAGCCAACTCCGCGCCTAAATCATCAAATAGACGATTGGCATCTTTCAGGAGTGTGGCCAAGCCGGATGAATAATTGCTAGCTTCTGCTTCTCTGATTCTGAAAAGAGAAAAATTGGGCATATCCATTTCGAGAAAGCCCTTGTTCTTTGCCGCAGTCGCAACATTTGGCGAAAGCCCAAGATTGCCCTTTACGCCACTTAAGTCGTAGTCTTTCGTCTGGAGATAAGCGACCCACTTCTCGAAAAAATCCTGCAATACGACACTATCCTGCCCATCAAAATAATTGCTTATCCACATTGGATTAATGCCTTCATACAGCAACTCAATATCGGCGGTGCTAAAGTCATTATCTATTACAATAAGCGGGGCATTGACTCCACCTTCTAAGTCTTCTTTTAACTGTAAATTCGTTGTTTTAGGGGTATTTGTAATGAAAATGGATCCCGTTTGCCAGCCGCCTTCTCTAAAGTTGGAGAGCCCCTCTGTTGGGTATTTTTCTCTATCTTCTCTATGAAAAAAAGGAGTCAGAACCAATCCATCTTCCACTTCAAAATCGAGGGATTCCAAGGCTTTTCCTTTGAGGTCAGCCCTTACTTTTTCCAACCACTCTTCTTTAGTGATATTTTTAAATTCGCTAAAATCTATCATTTTTTTTAAATTAGAATTAGAATCAAAAGTAACACAATTTCGACGTATAAGGCTTATTCAAAAAAAAAATCATGAAAAAACTCCAACTTTTTCTCAAAAAAATAGTTATCTTTGTACCGAATTCACGATCTTTAGATTAAGTCTAAATAAGAATAGCACAGAAATTATGTCAAAAAGACTCATATACTTAGATAATAACGCCACGACTCCTACCGACCCACGGGTTGTAGAGGCGATGCTTCCCTACTTTTACGAACATCCCGGCAATGCTGCTAGCAAGAACCACCCTTTCGGATGGGTCGCCGAGGATGCTGTTGACACGGGACGGAAGCAAATAGCTGATTTGATTGGAGTAGATGCCAAGGAAGTTATTTTTACTTCGGGGGCAACTGAAGCGGATAACCTCGCATTGAAGGGGGTATTCGAAATGTATAGTAGAAAAGGTAACCATATCATTACATTAAAAACCGAACACAAAGCTGTACTCGACAGTTGTAAAAAAATCGAGAAGATGGGCGGAGAAGTTACTTACCTCGACGTCCAGCCGAATGGATTGGTTGATTTGAAGGAGTTGGAGGCGGCGATTACCGATAAGACAATTCTCATCTCAATCATGTGGGCAAATAATGAGACGGGCGTTATTCAGGACATGAGAGCCATTGGCGAAATTTGCGAAAAGCACGGTGTCCTTCTGATGAGTGATGCGACACAAGCCGTTGGTAAAATCCCGGTCTTTCCCAAGGAGGTAGGTGTCCATTTGATGGCATTTTCTGCGCATAAAATGTACGGACCCAAAGGGATTGGAGCTTTATTTGTGAATCGTAAAAATCCACGGGTAAAGGTAACGGCGCAAATCCACGGTGGCGGGCACGAGCGCGGTATGCGTTCAGGTACTTTGAACGTTCCCGGCATTGTGGGATTCGGCAAGGCAGCAGAAATTGCCCGTCAGGAAATGAAAGACGAAATGCAGCGGCTTGCAGGATTGAGAGATAAGTTGGAGAATGGCTTGATGAAGTTGGAAGAGACTTATATTAACGGCGCCGTTGAAAGCCGAATGCCACATGTGACCAATATCTCCTTCAAACACGTCGAGGGCGAAGGATTGATGATGACTTTCAATGAGGATATTGGCGTATCATCCGGTTCGGCCTGTACCTCTGCGTCACTGGAGCCCTCTTATGTATTGATAGCATTGGGGCTTGGGGATGATTTGGCTCACTCATCCATTCGGTTTAGTCTGGGACGGTTTACAACGGAAGAGGACATAGATGTCGCCATCAGGGAGGTATCGAGGGGCGTTCAACACATGAGGGATTTAAGTCCTATTTGGGAAATGTACAAAGAGGGCATTGACCTCGATAAAGTTGTCTGGCAGGAGCACTAGGAATTAGAATTAGAATTAGAATCTGAATTAGAATCCGATCCCCGAGCTGAACGTAGTTTACGAAGAGAAGATCGGGGAGCGGGGAGCGAGTAGGGAATTGGAATGGGAGCGACAAGGTGATAACTTCAAAGCCCCCATGGGCGCGAAGGTGTCAACTTAGGAGCGGAAGTATGGGAATTAGAATTAGAATCTGAATTAGAATTAGAATTAGAATCTGAATCTGAATTAGAATCTGAATTAGAATGTGAATGAAAAACAAGAAACACCGAACAAGGAACAAGGAACAATAAAACACCGAACAATTAAAATAATAAAATTATGGCATATTCAGAAAAATTACTGGACCACTTCAAGAACCCACGAAACGTTGGTACTTTGGACAAGAACGCCTCGGATACGGGAACGGGCTTGGTAGGTGCACCGGAATGTGGGGATGTTATGCGGTTACAAATTAAGGTTGACCCTTCAACAAAAACTATTGTGGATGCCAAGTTCAAGACCTTTGGTTGTGGCTCTGCTATCGCCTCTTCTTCTCTGGCTACAGAATGGCTCAAGGGGAAAACGGTTGACGAAGCGCTCGCAATTGACAATATGGCAATCGTCGAGGAACTGGCTTTGCCTCCGGTGAAAATCCATTGCTCCGTATTGGCGGAGGATGCCATCAAGATGGCTATTAACGATTACAAAAAGAAAAATGCCTAAATGCTATGCTGTTTATAGACGAAAGCGCAATAGAGAAGATAAAAGAAATTCGCAAGCAGGAAAATTTTGGGGATGACTATTTTATCCGGGTATCTGTCACCAGCGGTGGCTGCTCAGGTTTGACGTATCAGATGGACTTTGACAACGAACTTCAGGAGAATGATCAGGTGTTCGATGACAAAGGCGAACGCATTGTCACCGACCTGAAAAGTTTTCTTTACCTCTGCAATACGACTTTGAAATTCTCAGGAGGACTCAACGGAAAAGGGTTCTTCTTTGACAATCCCAATGCAGCGCGTACTTGCGGTTGTGGAGAGAGTTTTGCGTTGTAGCCTCCCGTATGCTCTAATCTACAGTTTTTACGATTCTCCGATAGCTTTTGCTAATCGTGGGAAACGACGCAAATAAATGGGGATGCTTGCCGTAGTACTTCCTGATTTTATAGCGTAGATTATCGGTGTTTTCCAGCCCCAAATCGACGGCGACGTCTTTCTTTACTTTATTCCATTTGATGAGCGCGGCTTCTATCTTTTTGAGGTCGAGGATGGCGTGTTCCTCTTCGATTGAGTTCGCATCTATTCTCGTTATTTTCGGAGTACTTTCAGCACTTTGTGCCAAGCCTGTGGGCGTTGCATTGATGATTTCAGCGGGCAGACAGGCTTCGTCCATGATGCTTTTATCCAATATTTTCTTTCGGAGCAACATATAATTGACGGTATTTTTCAACTCACGGATATTACCCACCCATTGATAGTTGACAAGCAACCGGATTGCTTCCGGGGTGATTAACTCGTGCGCATCTCCTTTCAAGTAGTGATTTAATATCAGTATGATATCCTCTTTTCGTTCTCTAAGCGGAGGGATTTCGATAATCATCGCCTTTAACCGCTGATACAAATCTTCTCGAAAGTTACCCAGCGATACTTCTTTAGCAATATCTTTGTGCGTAGCGGCAATGATTTGAATATCCAGTTTGATGTCTTTTTCGGCACCGACCGGGCGAATCATTTTGGTCTCCAGAAATCGCAGTAGTTTAATCTGAATAGCGGGGTTAATATCGCCAATTTCATCTAGGAGCAAAACACCCTTATTAGCCTGATGGAAAATTCCTTCCACATCTTTCAATGCACCGGTGAAGGCTCCTTTTTTGTGTCCAAAGAGGGTGCTTTCCAGCAGGGTATCTTGGATGGCGGAGAGATTGATTCCCTCAAACGGTTGGTCTGCGCGTTCTCCGTTGTAGTGTAAATACCGGGCGGCGACTTCCTTGCCGACTCCTGTTTCTCCGGTGATTAAGACGGTTATTTCGGGTTCGTTAGCGACGATTTTTAATATCCGTTTTATCTCCAGAATAGCGGGTGATTCTCCGATAAAAAGGAACTCTTCCCGTTTTTTTTCACGGTGTCGCTTGACTTCTTTTTTGAGTTCTTGGTTTTCAATTTTGAGTTGTTTGCTTTCGATGACTTTGAGAAATTTTTCATTCCAAAGGTCGTAATCATAACTGCCTTTTGTCAGAAAATCCGATGCGCCAAAGTGCATAGCATCAACAACCGTATTGACCTCCT
>JALVDO010000826.1 GCA_027008975.1 Saprospiraceae bacterium
AAAGTGGTTAGGCAAAAAATAATTGCCAACTCATGAAGATGCCTGTCCGGAAATAAAAAAATAGCAGTGGCATCTCTCACAATATGAAGCGGATTGGAAATGATATCCCAACTATTCCATCTTAAAAAACGACCAATGTAAACACCAATGCTTCCAAAAAACAAGAAGATGTAAGGTGTTATAGCGTAGTATTTGTCAGAAAATGTCCCTCTCCATAATTTTATCATATTACGTAAAGACTCAAAACCGAGAAAAATGCCTGTTAGAGAAAAGGAAAAAAGTAAAATAATATCATACCAATAAGGAATTCCGGAACGAGGGCGAAGATGTAATAAATCAGTAATGATATAGAGTGCATTTGGAAAAAATAACAACCAACACGACAGTAAAATCAGTCGAAGGTAAATACTTTTTTGCACAAATTGCTGCCGTGTATAAAGGTGCGAAATCAGATAAGGAACCCACGCTAAAAACAGATTCCAAATCAAAAATACAAAGGTCAACTGGTGGCGGGATATTATCCGGTGATTTGAGATATTTGACAGTATGCCGCTCTTGATGAGCCTTATTAATATCAGGAAAATGCAAAAACTACTCAAAATAGCAAATGCAGAAAACTTTGAAAAATTCATATCTGTTGGGTTTTGAAAATTTGCGAACGAATTTCAGCTACCGGAGTGCACAATAGTTGTTCGTAATCCCAATGGTGGAAGACGTTGAGCGATTTGCCCATCCGGTAGGCTTTTATAAAATGAGTTATATTTTCAGGAAAAAATATTGTGGAAAAAATAATCATCGAATACATATAAATCGATCGTTTTCCGTTACCCATTAGACAAAACTGCATGGCTGATTCTCCTTTGATATCCGTAGGGAAATTGAGTAGAACGTGGAAACAATCGTGATTTTCAAAATTATCCATTGGCTGCAAACCGTGTCTTTCCAAAAAAAGTGCGTATTGATAACCAAGGGAATCAATTGGATATTTAGATAGGCATCCGAGCGAAACTTTCCATTTTGGACGCTTTCTTTTGATAAATATCCGATATGCCGGTAAGCTAATGTTGTATAAAAAGATAAACAGGCGCGTCCGGAATGCCCTTGGAGCAGAAAGGGTAATTGTATTTGATTTATTATTTTTCATAGTACTTTGAATTTCAAAGTTAATAGGTAAAAAAATATATTTTGTAGTGTTATTCATTAATTTTTTGTATTTCGCTCCTAAGTTGACACCTTCGCGCCCATAGGGGCTTTGAAGTTATCACCTTGTCGCTCCAATTCTCATACTGACGAGGCTACGCCTGTCAGCATTTTCAATTCTAATTCTCATCCCTCCCGTTGGTCGTGATGCAGGCATTCTAATTCTAATTCTCATTCCCATTCTCATACTGCGAGGCTACGGCCAATCAGCACAAGGCAGCATTCTAATTCTAATTCTAATTCTAATTCTAATTCCCATTCTCATACTGACGAGGCTACGCCTGTACTGACGAACTGCGTTGCCAGCACGAGGCAGCATTTTCAATTCTAATTCCCATCCCTCCGCATCTTAATAATATCTTCTAATGCGTTGAGGTGTTTGTTAAATGCGGCTTTTCCCGCCTTAGTGACAGAGTAGGTTGTATTGGGTTTTCTACCGATGAATTGTTTTTTGACGGTGATGAATTTTTCTTTTTCTAATGTTTTGAGATGGCTGGCAAGGTTGCCATCGGTCACTTCCAGTGTTTCTTTCAGGGTATTAAA
>JALVDO010000827.1 GCA_027008975.1 Saprospiraceae bacterium
TAGAAGTGTTTGAATATTATTAATCCGCTCTTTTAACTCTTTTGCTAGTACCAGCCCTTCTTCCTTCCTGAAGTTGGAGAATAACTCAAGGGCATCCTTGATGACATTCTGTACCTCTTTCCATTCTTCGGGGTCGATACCTTCTTCTCCCCCTGCCACGACATTGGGGATTCGCAAAATAGACTGGATGAGATCCCCTCCTTCGATTCCGAGTTCCTCTTTCAGCTTATGGAGCTTTTTGTAGTAGGCTTTAAATAGTTCCTCGTTAAGTCCAAGTCCCTCTTCACCACCCATATTGGTGATTTCGAGCACTACTTCTACCTTTCCCCTATTGGCTACATCCATAATCATCTTGCGGATGTCTGCTTCTTTTTCCCGGTAATTCTGTGGGCATTTGAGCCGGAGGTCAGTAAATTTACTATTAAGAGATTTGATCTCTACCGAGATGTTTTTTTTCTCCAACGATTTTCTCGCCCGGCCAAACCCCGTCATGGATAACAACATAAAATAATTTTAAATCATAAAATACCCTTCGTAAGGGGATGTTCGGTGTTCAATTTTTCTTACTCACCATCCATTCGCCACTCCCCATTTTAATTTAAGTCAGGAGGTGGCTAGTAGTTATGGAAGGGCAAAGTTAATTATATTTGGCAATTCATCCTTGAAAGTTTGAATTACCATTCATTTTTTTCTCTAAAAACCTGATTCTAAGAATATTCCGAAAAATAATCTGGTGCTTTGTTTTCATTTTTGGAAAAAAATTACGAGATTTGCCCCTCGTTTCGGGATTAAACCTCCTGTGACGAAAGGTTTTGTATTGAATATACAAAAAAATGCTTGCCA
Source organism: Saprospiraceae bacterium (assembly GCA_027008975.1). Lineage (GTDB taxonomy): Bacteria > Bacteroidota > Bacteroidia > Chitinophagales > Saprospiraceae > JALVDO01. The sequence goes on from JALVDO010000827.1 coordinate 844, forward strand.
ATTCGAGGGGATGGCACTTGAAACTATATTACATAATTTACTACAAATCAGACAATAAGATGAGAAAAGCAGACTTAGTAGCAATCATAGCTGAAAAAACAGGAGTCCCTAAAGTCGATGTTTTGGTTTCCTTGGAGTCATTTTTTAAAGAAGTGAAGAATACGATGGCAAGTGGCGAAAATGTGTACGTTCGAGGATTTGGGTCTTTTATAATCAAAAAGAGAGCTGAAAAAGTTGGTAGAAATATTAAAAAGAAAGAGTCGATTATTATCCCTGAGCACTTTATCCCGGCATTCAAACCGGCAAAAGTATTTGTTGAGCAAGTTAAAGCAAATGTGAAATCCTTACCTAAAGACAAAAAATAAGCCGATAGGATATTGCCTGGCTTTTAGGTGAGTTTATATAAATTTTTAAATAATTAATTAACAGTGACGTGTTGGGGCGTCCCAATACACAAAAAAATAAGCGTATGCCTTGTGGAAAAAAACGTAAAAGACATAAAATAGCAACTCATAAACGCAAGAAGAGATTGCGCAAAAACAGACATAAGAAGAAGAAATAAATAATAGGGAACTATTTGTTATTTTTAAAAGGATTTTTTCTTTTTACAGATGCGAAATAGGTAGGCAGGAATCTGGTATTATCCGGATGCCTGCCTACTTAGGTTCAGGCAAATAATAGCGCTACTTCTCTGTTTTTAATTTGATGAGATTCAAACGACCTTCTTGTGACGATATACAATGTTGCTATTCATTGAAACATATTGATTCGAGCATTCCCAAATCACATTTTTAGTCCCAAAATATAGAACAAACGTATTTTCGAATTGATAATTATTTTGAGGTCACAGGCCTTAAGTTTTTTAATGAAAGCCACATTTTACTCAATCATTTCAACGT
>JALVDO010000828.1 GCA_027008975.1 Saprospiraceae bacterium
TTTCTTTTTGTTTTCTTTTTATTTTTTATGTACCTTGGCGCAAATAATTTGATAAAGCTTGTGTGATTTCTCATGATTTCAGGAGGTTTTTGACTAAAAATTACATTGCTTATGGAGTGTTTTTTTTAGAAATTGCTCAATGTTTTTTATTTTTTTGTTTTGGCATTTAAAAAAAAATGATGATGAAAAATAGCTTTATAAGTCTGTTGTTACTGCTTGTTTCTACACAATTAGTATTAGCTCAAGGTGTCGGTGAACGCACGGTTTCGGGCTATATTACCAGTCAGTCCTCAGGAGAGCCCCTCATTGGGGCAAATGTTGTAGTAGAAGGGTCAACACGGGGAGCAGTATCTGATATTAATGGGTATTATTCATTGCATGTCCAGCCGGAAGATGATGTCATCGTGGTTTCTTACTTAGGTTTTGTCTCTCAAAAGGTAAGTATTAGAAATAAAACGAAAGTAGATGTTGCCTTGGCGGAGAACTCCGTTACTATGGAAGAGGTTGTGGTTGTAGGATATGGTACCCAGCGGAAAAATGATTTGACAGGAGCAATCTCCGTTGTTGATGTGGAAGAACTGAATAAACGAACTGTTAGCACGGTCGATCAGGCATTACAGGGGCAGGTTGCCGGCGTGGATGTTACCTCTAATTCGGGGACGCCGGGAGGAGGAGTAATGGTGCGGATAAGGGGGATTGGAACTTTAAATGATGCATCGCCCTTATTTGTTGTCGATGGAATGATGGTTGATGACATCGATTTTTTGAACCCGAACGACATCGAGTCTATTCAGGTACTAAAAGATGCTTCTTCGACGGCAATTTATGGTTCTCGTGGTTCAAATGGAGTGGTTATTATTGCGACCAAAAAAGGTGAAGTGGGAGGTAAGGTTGCCCTGAATTCCTATTACGGCATTCAAAATTTTTGGCGTACAACCAATGTACTGGATGCCAAAACGTGGGGAATTTTAAAAAACGAGGCAATGGTCGCTGCCGGAAATTTTAAACCGATTGGCGATCCGGCTGCTCTTGAGAATACGAATTGGTTTGATGTCATCACCAATGAGAATGCTCCAATATCCAATACGGATTTGTCTTTTTCAGGCGGAAATAAAAGGGGTAATTATTTTTTGAGTGCCAGTTATCTAAGCCAAAAGGGAATCATCAAAAAGTCCGACTTTTCGAGAGCTGCACTTAGAGCAAATACGACCTATAATGTGAAACCGTGGCTAAAGGTTGGTGAAAATTTGACACTTGCAAAAACGGTATCGCAGCAGGAGCCTTATACGGATGAGTGGACGAGCATCATTATCACCTCTATTGCTGCTGATCCGGCATCGCCGGTTTACAATCCGGATGGGACATTTGCGCGAGGGATTTATAACGACACTTGGAATCCCGGGGCTATTATCGAGTATCAGAACCATGATGATGTGGTCTACCGTACCATTGGAAACGTTTTCTCAGAGATTTCAATATTGGAAAACCTGACGTTTAAAACCAATTTTTCTATGGAGTATTCCTTTGGAGAAACGGATGATTATGATCCGGTTTATTACGTCAGTCCGGTACAACAAAATGCCACCAGCCAGTTTTCAAAAAACAACAGTAGTAGATTGATTAGCCAATGGTCAAACACATTGGATTATACCAAACAGTTGGGCGACCATAAGTTAAATGCTTTAATTGGGGTGGAGGAATATAGTTTTGATTACAAGTATAACGGAGTATCTGTTAGTGACGTTCCCTCTGACGATATTGACATTCGTTACATTAGCAATGCTACGGGTAGTAATAATGCTACGGCGTGGGGAAGTATTGAGCAATCGAGGCAATTGTCATATCTCGGAAGGATTAACTACAGCTTGAGGGATAAATATTTGCTGACGGCCAATTTTAGGGCAGACGCCTCCTCCAAGTTCTCCAAAAAGAACAGGTGGGGTTATTTCCCTTCATTTTCTCTGGGGTGGAGAATTACAGAGGAGGACTTTATGGAAAAAATTGGCAATGTGAGCAATCTGAAATTGCGTTTTGGATGGGGACAAATAGGGAATCAAGGGAGTGTGCCACCTTATCAGGATGTGACGACTGCCAGCCCAGGAGCCAACTATATTTTTGGTGGGGTACTTGCCCCCGGTATTTCCTTCCCCGGCTCAGGAAACGATGAGATCAAATGGGAGAAATCCGTCACCACTAATTTAGGGCTGGATTTTGGCCTTTTTGAAGAAAAACTTTCGGGTAGTGTAGAGTATTTTATCAAAAAGACAGACGGTATGTTGCTACAAGTGCCGGTACCCGGCTTGACGGGGATTCAATCACCACCAACTCAGAATGCCGGGGAAATGCTAAATACAGGGCTTGAGTTATCGGTACTTTATCGGAACTACGAGCATGAGTTGAAGTATTCAATCGGAGGGGTTTTCTCAAAAATAAAAAACGAGGTGGTCAATCTCGGAGCAGAGGATGCCTTTATTGATGGTGCCTTTTTTATCAATTCTTTCTTTGTGACCAGAACAACGGTCGGATACCCTATTGCTCAGTTTTATGGTTATAAAACAGATGGATTATTCCAAAATCAAGCTGAAATCGAAGCCCAAACAGCGCAAACCAATGTAGCTCCGGGAGACGTCAGATACGTCGATGAAGATGGAGACGGTCAGTTGGATTTTTTCTTTTTGGGAAGTCCTTTGCCTGATTTTACTTTTGCTTTGAATAGTAATGTCCGGTACAAAGGCTTCGACCTCTCTCTGTCGTTGCAAGGTGTTTACGGTAATAAAATATTTAATGGAACCTCCTACTACAAACGCTCCTCAACAGCCAATTGGAATTTGGGAAGAGATATGGTGAATCGGTGGACGGGAGAAGGAACTCAAAACGATGCAAGGTATCCAAGAATGAATGCGAACGACGTCAATAATTCGCAGATGTCGGATCGTTACTTGGAGGATGGTTCTTATTTGAGAATTAAAACGCTTCAGCTTGGCTACACTCTTGGAAATACATTGACCCGAAAAATGCGAATGAGCCAACTGCGGGTTTATATCAATGCTCAAAATTTGTTTACCTTGACTAAGTACTCCGGATTGGATCCGGAGGTGGGAATGAGGGGGTATGATGCGTTGGACATTGGTGTGGACAGAGGTTTATACCCTCCGGCAAGGGTTTATAGCTTGGGCTTGAATGCAACATTTTAATTCAGACATTTACGTAAAATAAATTGTAAGGTTATGAAAAAAATATTTTATGCGGGCTTGTTTATCCTAAGTGGAGTATTTTTGATGCAATCCTGTAATACGGACGATTTTTTGAATACGCCGGCTCCCAGCCTGACCGATGCGGCTTACTTCTCGAACGATGATGCTGTTATTACCGCTCTGGCAGGTGTATACGACCCAATGGGATGGTATAATTTTTCTCAATTGACGGAGTGGGCAATTGGAGATGCGTGCTCCGATGATGCAGAGAAAGGTGGCGGAGGAGATGGCGATTACGCTGAGATTTTTGCACTGACACAGTTTACGGCCAACGCCGAGAATCCTTTGGTCTTACAAAGATGGAATGATCTTTACGTTGGGATAAATAGGGCGAATAAGCTAATAGAAGGGCTAACGGATAACGAAAAAATTAGTTCGTCTGTCCAAAAAAGAGTGATGGGAGAAGCCCGGTTTTTGAGAGCTTTTTATCATTTTTATTTGGTGAAAACCTTTGGTCCCATTCCAATTGTGGATCACATCTTGTCTCCTTCCGAATACCACCCAAAGCGAAATTCATTGGAGGAGTGTTGGGCGTTTATTGAGTCGGATCTAAAAGCGGCAGCGGCGGTTTTACCCAAAAAAAGCCAGCTTCCCGGCACGGAAATCGGACGTGCCACTTGGGGTGCTGCTTCTGCATTTCTGACGAAGGCTTATATCTTCCAGGAAAAATGGCCGGAAGCAGAGGCTTTGGCAAAGGAAATTGTCAACTCGGGAGAGTATGATTTGGAGCCCAACTATGGGGATATTTTTACTATGGCGACCGACAATGGCATAGAGTCTGTCTTTGATATTCAGTTTAAAGATTTTATGATGCCGGGATGGCTGGACGAAAATGAGGGATGCCACTTGGAGGTAATGCATCGTAGCCGCGATGACCGAAACGGAGGATGGGGATTTGACCAACCGACACAGGATTTATACGACGAATTTGAGGAAGGTGATATTCGTCGCGAATGGACTATTATTTCCGATGGCGATACACTTTGGAAGGGAACGCCTGACGAGGAAATTATTTATACAGCCAAAGATCCGGTTCATCATCCGGATAGCTATACCGGTTATCACAAACGTAAGGGGACTTTGCCTGCCAGCCAAAGAGGTAATGGAGAAGATCAGGCCGGATTAAATCTACGGGTCATCCGGTTTGCAGAAGTTTTGTTGTGGCAGGCTGAAGCCGCTGTTCACAATGGAAGTGATTGGGAGACACCCCTGAATAGAGTGAGAGCGAGAGTCGGATTGGGACCTACACCGATATCAGACCCATTGGAGGCTGTTTACCACGAACGAAGAGTAGAGCTGGCAATGGAGTCTCACAGGTACTGGGATCTCGTTCGTACAGGGCGGGGAAATCTGATTCCGGGATATACCGATAATAAGCGGTATTTGTTAATCCCACAAGTAGAGATAAACCTCAATCCCAACTTAGAGCAAAATCCCTATTAAACCGGTATTCCTTCTGCGGAATTGATTGTATTGCTTATAAGATAATAAAAAAATAAATAGATGGAAAATATTAAATATATTACATTTGTTTGCCTATTGATCTTAATGGTTGGGTGTGCTCCCCAGGTGGATGATATTGGAGATGTTGGAATACCTCCGACCTCGGGGGAGATTATTATTGATGATTCCGACCCATTTCATCCCGTTTTTAAGGCTGTTTCTGAAAATAGTTTTATCTACATCTGGGATCTCGGCAATAATCAGAAGGCAACAGGGCAGATTGTAACTGCCTACTATCCTTTTGCAGGAAATTATGAGATAACCTGTGCCATTAGTGGAGCAGGGGGAGAGGGCTTTACTACTTCGACCACCTATACCGTTTCAGCTAACGATCCGGAAGTCGCCCAATTGCCTGTTTGGAAGGAATTGACCAATGGCGGTGTCGGTCGAACGTGGGTTTACAATACGGATGTGGAGACGGGATCGCCCGATTATTGTTATCAAACCGCCGGTTTGGAGGAGTTGCAGACTTACCCCGATGCATGGATGCCATCCTGGAGCTGGGGTCAATGCGTGCAAATAACACCCGATATTAAAGGCGAAATGGTCTTTGACCTCAACGGAGGGCTGAATTACACCTATCATCACGTGGCAGGTGATGCCGGTGTGACCGGGTCTTTTATTTTGGATGCAGATAATAGGACAATTACGATTGTTAATCCATATATTTTGGATCATAATATTGAGTGTACCAATCCGGCTGTGACCAGTACCGGAGTGTATGAAATAAAGTTGCTGAATGATGAGGAAATGGTGCTTTGGCAAGATCAGGCTGATGCCGAAGGTACCGGTTGGGGATGGAGTTTTAAGGTAAAGGAATGAGTAGTCATTACAAAAAATATAAAGCGTTTTGGATAAGAAAAAAGTGATTTTTCAGGAAGAAAGGTTGGACAGCATTCTCAATATGTTGGAAAAGAATGAGCGAATTTTGACCGCAGATTTGCGCAAAAAATTCAATACGTCAGTGGTGACAATTCGTAAGGATTTGACCATATTGGAGAATAGAGGACATTTGAAAAGAACCCACGGGGGAGCTATAAAAACCAAGAAATTTTATCATGGATTAGCGCTGAAAGAAAAGGAGAAGATTAATTTGGAGGAGAAAATGCGTATTGTCAAAACCGCAGCAACGCTAATCACAGACGGAGATACAATTATATTGGATTCGGGATCAACCACTTCTCTGTTGGCACGGGAGATAAAAAATCGAAAAAATTTAACCGTCATCACCAATGCTCTTAACATTGCCTCCGATTTATTAGATACAGATGTCGAAGTGATAATGCTCGGAGGCAACCTAATCAAAGATGGTCTGACCTTAGCCGGACCTTTAACTGATTCAATGTTGAGGCAGGTATCTGCAAGCAAGGTGTTTTTGGGAGTTGATGGAATTGACTTTTCTGTTGGTCTGACAACGCCTAATATTCAGGAAGCCCACACGAGTCAGGTGATGATGAGCGTGGCGGGCGATGTCGTCCTGCTGGCAGATGCTTCCAAATTCGGACGAAGGAGCTTGGGCGTAATTGCTAAGCTCAATGAAATCGATGTTCTCGTAACGACTAAAGTATTGGAGGAAGATGAGGCACGCTATTGCGATGAAAATAAAGTAAAGGTGTTGGCTTGTTAAGTAAGTGGTCAAAATTGGGTCACTATAAAATTGCGTTAGATTTTAGCCTAAATCAAGGCGCAAAAACCGCGCATAGCCAAAGCTACGTAAGGATTTTTGTAACGCAGAGTTAGGTTAAAAGATAATGCAAGTTTATATGTGATTTAATTTGAACACTTACTTAAAGTAAAAAGGAACAACTATTTAGAAATTAAAAAGTAGCATACAATGGTAAAAAAAGTACTCATGCTGCTCGTCCTCGCGATGAGCTTAGGGGCTTGCCTTGCCGGTCAGCAAGCGGTTACCGGTAAGAAGTACCCTAAAATAATTGACAATGATTTGATATTCTACGGTGACAAATGTGACTGGGATAAGGATGCTGTCCACACTTTTTCAATCGTCGAAGCAAACAAGGACGGTTATAAATATTGGGCTTATTACGGGCTGGACCACTACAATGTAAGAGACCCTCATATCAGAAAGGGAGGGCTGGCGCGAAGCAACGATTTGGAAAATTGGGAAAAGTATGATTTCAACCCAATCATTAATAGCAATTGCAGGTGGCCAACGGTTGTTTATCGCGATGGAACTTTTTATATGTTTTATGCGGAATACAATGATGATGTCGATAGTCAAATCGTGATGGTTTCCAGTGACAACGGAATTGATTTTGGTAATAAAGTCGTTATTGCTCCTTACGTTAAAGGAGAGCAAAATCAAAATCCATTTATCTATTTTGACGAGCGCGATCAGCACTTCTATTTGTTCTATTACAACGGTACGGAAAGGGCGAAATCAGACAAGCGTTGGAGTATCTATCTCAAAAAATCGGCG
>JALVDO010000829.1 GCA_027008975.1 Saprospiraceae bacterium
AAACCTCAGCTTTCATTCCAAAAACTGGAGGCTGGCGTGCGTTATCAATTGCGACTTATAGGGGAGGGGATAGCCTGGAAAATAAGCACTAAGGAGATAACTCCGGTCAACAACCACCCGGCTTGGGTAATCGTTAACAAAAAACTCCATTTTATTGAATACATCAATGGCAATATGGTCAAGCCCTTTCGGGAAAAGGACGAGGTTTTCATCCCGCCGGCTTCCGTTGTAACCTACTTTAAAAAATTCATCATAAAAGTCGCTGAAAAGGCAGAAATCAAGGCAGAGGGATTCGATATGATTGAATTCAATCGTCTTGATGAGCGGATTCTGACCATCTCCCAGGATATTTTTAGTGGTAAATGGGGCTTTGTTTTGAAATTCAGATACCACCAGGTGCAATTCCAATGGTCGGATAAAACCAATAACAGGACCTCGCTCTCCATTAAGGGTGATGCGATACGGATATTGAAAATATCAAGAGATTACCCGTTGGAAAAAGAAGCCGTAGTACAATTGCGCAACTTGGGATTTGAAAACAGGGAAAGCAGCCTTTTTTATCGAAAGCAGTCTGATGGACAATCCGATTTGCTGGATTGGATTGGTGAGAACCGGGACAAACTACTGGAAGCCGGCTTTTCCGTAAAGGTAATCGGGTGGATGGAAAAGGAATTCTACTTCTCAAAAATAAATCTGAACTTCACAACAGAGAAACGCAACGATTGGTTTGATATTTTTGCGGAAGTGAGCGTAGGCGAATTTACCTTCCCTTTTCGGAAGTTGGCAAAGAATATCCAAAGCGGTGATCGCTTTTATCAATTACCCAACGGGAAGTGGTTTGTCATCCCGCTGGAATGGATGAGTAAATACAAAGAGTTTTTTCAGTTTGCAAGAATAAAAGGAGACAAAATCCAATTGGCAAAAAGCCAATATACGGTCTTAAATCAGGTGTCCGAGGACATTCCCACACTGGAAGAGCAGTCCCAAAGACAGGATTTTATGATTTCACCCCTGCTCAAAGCCCATTTGCGCCCTTATCAGATGGAGGGGGTCAAATGGCTGGCACAACTCTATCGAAATGGGCTGGGGGCTTGTCTTGCTGACGATATGGGCTTGGGTAAAACACTCCAGACAATCGCTATATTACTACACGCCAAGGAGCGTAAAGCAACAAAGCCCGCTACCGAAGCAAAAACACCGGTTTCCGGACAATTAGACCTGTTTGCAGCCCCTGATAATGATTTTTTGAATCCCCTGAACGCTTTGGTTATCCTTCCTGCTTCCTTGGTTTTCAACTGGGTGAACGAATTAAACAAATTTGCTCCTTCACTAAGTGTGTACAGGCATATTGGCTCAAAGCGACACAGGGATACCCGGCTTTTGTCCCGCTTTGATATTATCCTGACGACCTACCAGACCGCTTTACGTGACAGCGATTTGCTCAATTCCATGACTTTTGAATACATCGTTCTCGACGAAAGCCAACACATCAAAAATCGCCAAAGCAAGGTATTCAAAGCCATCAACGAATTTGATGCCAACCACAAAATTTCTCTTAGCGGTACGCCCATCGAAAATTCCCTCTCGGATCTATGGTCGCAAATGCAATTCATCAATCCCAACCTATTGGGCAGTTACACCTTCTTCAAAAGAGAATTTATCAATCCCATCGAGCGGATGGACGATGAGCCAAAAAAGAAGCAGTTGCGCGCGCTCGTCGCCCCGTATTTACTCCGTC
>JALVDO010000830.1 GCA_027008975.1 Saprospiraceae bacterium
ATGGGACCATCAATGGCTTTTACGCCTTTTTCTTTGAGGTAGGTTTCAGCAGTTTCAAACAGGAGTAAGGCTGCCTTTTCATCTTCGATACACTCGAAAAAACCAATTCCTCCAGTGGGAAAATCCTGCTTTTCATTTCTCGCGCCATCTATGAAAGCGGCAATGCGACCAATAGGCTTTTTACCATCCAAAAGGACATAACAAATGGCTTCTCCTTTTTGGAAGGCTTTGTTTTTTTCGGGGTTGAATACATTTTGGACATCTTTTTCGAGGGGACAAATCCAGTCGGGGTCATTTTTGTAAATGAGGTGTGGGACTTTGTGAAATAATTTCCATGTTTTTTTATCCGTAACTTCTATGATTTGCATAATAGTCCTTTTACTGCAAAAGTACGAAAGTAGGGGAATATGCCCTTATTTTGCTACGATAAATCGCTTGGCGAGTTGTTGATTGACGGACGTCAGTCTCAGTAAATAGATACCATTTGGAAGCAGGTCGGTTGATATTTGTCCGGATAAGGGGAAATGAGGGGTTGCCAATTCTTTCTTTTCTACTATAACTCGCCCCGACAAATCAACAATGTCAAGGGTATAAGTCGATACTAATTTATCAAACTGTGCATCGTAGAAGAGGTCGCCCGATGTCGGGACGGGGCTTAGGCTAAGGTGGCTGCCTGAAAATGCAGGCTCTTCAGCGGGCGTCACGCCACCGAGTTGGCTGCTAAATAGCCGCTCATCTTTGGCGCCAAAGGCACCTCCTTCAAGCAAAATATCTCCTTCAGCAGATGTCAACACATAATATCCGGAACCGTAATTACAACATATACCATCACCGTAGTCATCCAATATCTTAAAAGTATAACAGCCGGCAGCCGGCAAGTCGATGTATTCAATAACGATTTGGTCATTGCCATACACCTCCGGGTCAAGAGAGCTTGCAATCCCCGCCCCTCCCTGCGTCCCTGCCAACAAATGGTTTCCTCCACTTTGGATGACATTGCCGGCATCATCGGTTATTTCCCAATAGGTTTCATAACCAAAATCATCGGTTTGCATATTCAGGATTAGGCTCAGAGAGGGGGTGTTCGGAGCTTTTTGAAAACTTGTTTCAACGGCGTTATTACTAATGTTTTGATCGGTAAGTTCATTAGGGGAGGAAATATTGACTTGAAAAGTGGCTATACCCGATGTCGAAAAAGAAATATTTTCAACTGGGATAGGGGGAAGAGAAATGGTCTTAATATCTAAAGAAGAGAGCTCCCCATCCCAATGGTATTCCCACCCTGTCGCGCCGATGCTGTAATCAACAACGAAAGATGTTATAGGGCTGTTACCTTCATTCCTGACTTTTATTTCCGGTGTAATCAAACCCTGACAGACATATTCCGGCGTTGCCACCCAAAGCGAATGGATGTCCAAATCATTGTCAATCTGAAAAGAAGGTGCGACCTCAATACCATTGAGGATATTCATGTTATTTTCAGAAATAAAAACAGCCACCACCATACTAAATGGATCAAAGGGGACATTGCGATAATAATCCGGCAAAAGATAACTGAAAGTTCGGCTACCATAAGTTCCCGAATTCGTTTGTGTAATCGGTTCACCCCACTGCCCGGTCAAGAGCATTCGGACTAAATTTTCCTGCGGATAATTATCCCCTAGGTCACCCCCTATCTGGGGTCCAAAAACCTCATTTTGAAGTATCGCAACCTGTAGCTTGTTAGCCGTGAGGTTACTACTACCCGTGTAGTAATATTCGACGTAAACCTCTAGGGTGTTAGTCGTAATATTGACGGATGCCGTTGCGGCAATATTGACGATAGCGTCCTGATCAAGTGTTTCCAATGCCGCGGTTTCCCAGTCTCCTCGCGACATTGCCGTAGTGCCGGGATTACCTTGCTCCAGGCCTGGGAAGACCATTCTGTTAATGGTACCCATGGGGAATCCCTCTGTACCAGCCTGATCGACAAGTGCACTGCCAAATCCCGACCTGAAATCAGGATCGTCGCCATTGGGCTCTGCGTAGGGGTCAACCTGATAATTGAGATGAACGATTCTACCTGGATGGTCTGCTTTTATGGCTTTGATGATTTGATGACCTGCGGGACAATAGACGCAATAGATACCGCCAAATTCTTCGAGGACGACATTTTTCTTTTGTGGTAATGTACTGACAATAGTCTGCCCCTCCAGCAGAATTTCTCCGGATAGCAGCAGGCAGAAAAGAATAAAAATTTGCGTCGGTTTCATTTAATAATATCGCACTACGTTCTCTATTTTGGCAAAATAAAAGAAAATAAATGAATAATATCAATTTTTATTCCTTATTTTCGCCAAAACGTTAACTACTTGCAAAAATCTAGCCACTCACCTGATCCTATAAATGATTCTTGTCGCACAGAGGACACCTCTATTAGGTCGACTGAACATTTACAGACTTATTTTATTGATTACACGTACACCAATCACAAAGGAGTGATTTTGAGATTGCTCCGACTAAATACAATACAAGATGAACGTCGTCATTATCGGAAATGGAATTAGTGGTATCACCGCTGCTCGTCACATTCGGAAAAGAAGTGATGCCACAATCACCGTTATCAGTGCTGAAACCGACTATTTTTTCTCTCGGACTGCCCTTATGTATATCTATATGGGGCACATGAGGTTTAAGGACACACAGCCCTATGAGCCGTTTTTTTGGAAGAAAAACAGGATTAACCTCAAGCGAACATTCATAAGTGATGTCGATGTCGAAAACAAGCAACTAGTTGCAAGTGACGGAGAAATCATCTCTTATGATAAGTTAATTCTGGCAACCGGCTCTACACCCAATAAATTCGGATGGCCCGGGCAGGATCTAAACCGCGTTGGCGGGCTGTATAGCTTTCAGGATTTGGAGGCGATGGAAGCTGCAAGTCCGGGATTAAAGCGGGCGGTTATCGTCGGCGGAGGATTGATTGGGCTGGAAATGGCAGAGATGTTCTTATCGAGGGGGATTGCCGTGACTTTTCTGGTTAGGGAGAAAAGCTACTGGGATATCCTCATCCCTCCCGAAGAATCACAGATGATTAACAGGCATATTGTGGAGCATGGAATCGACTTGCGATTGGAGACAGAACTAAAAGAGATTGTCGATGATGGAAACGGTAATGCCTGTGCAGTCATCACCAACACAGGAGAGCGTATCGATTGTGGTTATGTCGGGCTAACAGCCGGTGTGCATCCCAATGTTGGCTTTCTCAAAGGAGGTAAAATAGAGATAGGGCGCGGCATCCTTGTCGATGAATACCTGCAGACCAACATCCCCGACATTTACGCTATTGGCGATTGTAGTGAGCAGCGCAATCCCATGCCCGGACGGAGACCTATTGAGGCTGTTTGGTACACCGGCAGGATGATGGGGGAAACCGTCGCCGCAACTATCTGTGGCACGCCGACCGTTTACAATCCGGGTATATGGTTTAATTCAGCCAAATTTTTGGATATAGAATATCAGGTATATGGTACCGTATTGGCTAACCCGCCCGAAAATCACCAATCCATCTACTGGGAAGCGGATGATGGCAAAAAGAGTGTGCGCATTGTTTTTGACAAAGATGATAAAACTATTTTGGGCTTCAACCTGATGGGCATTCGATACCGTCACGAAGTATGCGAAAAGTGGATACGCGAACAAACAAATGTGGAAATCGTCTTGCGCGATTTAAGCCTTGCTAATTTCGATCCTGAGTTTTTTAGGCAATACGAGGCAGACGTCATTCGTCAATACGAAAAAATGACAGGGACAACCATTCGCCAAAGTAACAAAAGAGGACTGGATAATGTACTCCGCTTTTTGAAGGGGGTAATGGTTTTATGATTGAATGATGGGATGAGCGACAAGGTGATAACTTCCCTCCCTCCCTCGTTTCCTTCGGGAGGCAAGCTTCCAGTCGTGAAGCAGGCTTCGCAGCCCAGCCTGCCCGCATTGGGGTAGGGGCAAGAAGGTGTCAACCTCCCTTACTCCGTGCGGGAGACAAGCTTAGGAGTGGAGTCCTTAGCGTGCCTATTATTAGACAAAAATGGTGTACTCGTAAGTAGGTACAAACAAACGATGATAAGCAGAATACTATATATATGCCTTTTTGTTGCAATGAACTGGATAGCTTCCGGACAGGGGGGTATTCCCATTCATTCCATTCGTTTTGAGGGGTTGAAAAAGACGAAGGTATCCTATTTGCAACATTTTTTGCAATCCAAAGAAGGAGCGGTTTTTAATCCGGTTACCATTCGTCAGGATGAGCAACAATTAAACAATCTTAGTAACCTTACTCGGGTCGTTTGTACTAGAGACACCTGTCAAGAAGGGATTAATGTCATTTTCAAAGTCGAAGAGGCGCTAACTATTTTTCCCATTGTTGGGTTTGGGCGAATCAAGGGCAATATCTGGACGAAGGTCGGCGCGGCGGAGACCAATCTCTTCGGCAAAGGAATACAAACCTCTGCCTATTATCAAAATATCGACGGACGACACAATTTTAATGTTTTCTACCGGCAGCCTTATATCAATGGTAGCAGATGGGGTGATTTTGTCAGTATTACCAAATATGCTTCCATTGAGCCACTGTACTTCCCTCAGCAATCCGTCAGGTATTATTACGACAACTTCAGCCTGAGTCTTGGCGGGAGTTATGAGGCCAACTTCTTCAACCATATAGAGGTCGAAGCGACGTGGTTTGCCGAGCAATATCGCAAGGCGACATCTGAAGTATCGCCGGGACCCGATTACCTGAAAGTTCCCAAACTGATGGGCAAATTACACCTGTTGCACCAAAGGATTAACTATCATTATTTTTACATTTGGGGCGTCGAGAACAGCTGCCGGTATGAGTCTGTCTATAATCTGCCGGACAAGACCTGGTTTCACATTGTCACCAATGATTTAAAATACTTCAAAAGAATAGGTGAAAGTGGAAACCTCGGGCTGCGATTCCGGTTGGGCCTTTCTACTAATAATGAAACGCCCTTTGCCCCTTTTGTCGTTTCGAGCCATGTCAATATCCGGGGCGTAGGCAATCGTATAAATCGGGGCACAGGGTCTCTTGTTCTCAATCTGGAGTATCGCCAAACGGTCTTTGATGAGAAGAATTTTGCAGGACAGATAGTCGGATTTTCGGATATTGGCACGTGGCGCAAGCCCGGAGGAACTATCCGTGAAGCACTCTCGCAGGACAAATTCAGGTACTTTGCCGGAGGCGGCGTCCGGTTCATCTATAAGCGAGCATTTGATGCTATTTTGCGAGTTGATTACGGCATAGATATTCGGGATAGGAATGCAAGCGGATGGGTGATTGGATTGGGGCAGTATTTTTGATGCCGGTATTTTCAAAAAAAAGTGAATAAAATATTTTTTTCTCTTTGGAAAATTGTAGTAATAAACCTACCTTTGCGGCTCGAAATGGGCAAGGTATATGTTGTCCGTATTTTATTTACCATTTTAGTGTTACGACAAAAAGAGAATTCTTATGGCAAATATTGGTCATGTAAAGCAAATCATCGGTCCCGTTGTTGACGTTAGTTTCTCGGCAGAAGGATCTTCTTTACCGGAAATTTACAACGCCTTAGTGATAAAAAGAGAAGGTGATAGTGATTTAATTTTAGAGGTGCAGCAGCACTTGGGTGAAAATAGCGTGCGAACGGTAGCGATGGATGCAACCGACGGACTGACAAGAGGGGTAGAAGCTATTGATACCGGCAAGCCTATTATGATGCCTACCGGCGAACAGGTAAAAGGGCGTCTATTGAACGTCGTTGGAGAAGCCGTTGACGGAATCGGGCCTCTGACAGTTGGAGATGACGGCGCACCTATCCATAGAAAGCCACCCGCCTATGAAGATTTATCAACAGGAAAGGAAGTGCTTTTCACAGGTATTAAAGTAATTGACCTGATCGAGCCTTATATGAAAGGAGGAAAGATTGGATTATTTGGCGGTGCCGGTGTAGGAAAGACCGTTTTGATTATGGAACTGGTAAACAATATTGCCAAAGCCTACGAAGGACTTTCTGTATTTGCCGGGGTTGGTGAGCGTACCCGTGAGGGAAATGACCTGCTTCGAGAGTTCCTTGAATCTGACGTAATCAAATATGGTAAAGATTTTATCCACTCTATGGAAGAAGGCGGATGGGATCTGAGTAAAGTGGATAAAGAAGAATTAAAAGACAGTAAGGCGACTTTGGTGTTCGGTCAGATGAATGAGCCTCCCGGAGCGAGAGCGCGTGTTGCTTTGTCAGGACTGACTATTGCCGAGTATTACCGCGATGGCGATTTGAGCGACCCGAACGGGGGAAGAGACATTCTTTTCTTCGTCGATAATATTTTCCGTTTTACACAAGCGGGTTCTGAGGTGTCTGCCCTTTTGGGACGTATGCCTTCGGCGGTTGGATACCAGCCTACTTTGGCAACAGAGATGGGATTGATGCAGGAGCGAATCACTTCAACAAAGCGAGGTTCTATTACATCTGTACAGGCGGTTTACGTACCTGCGGATGACTTGACTGACCCCGCACCGGCAACGACCTTCGCGCACTTGGATGCGACGACGGTATTGAGTCGTAAGATTGCATCTTTGGGTATTTATCCTGCGATTGACCCATTGGATTCTACTTCCAGAATACTCGACCCGGCTATCATTGGTGAGAAACACTACGAGTGTGCAGAAGCCGTGAAGAATATCATGCAGCGATACAATGAGCTTCAGGACATCATCGCCATCCTCGGTATGGACGAGCTTTCTGATGAAGATAAGTTGGTCGTACACCGTGCACGTCGTGTACAGCGTTTCCTCTCCCAACCGTTCCATGTAGCGGAGCAGTTTACAGGTATTCCGGGAGTATTGGTTGATATTAACGATACCATCAAAGGGTTTAATATGATTCTCAATGGTGAAGTTGACGAATATCCGGAAGCTGCCTTCAACTTGAAAGGTACCATCGAAGAGGTTATTGAGGCAGGTAAGAAGTTGTTGGCAGAGGTAGAGGAGTAAGGGCATTAACGATAAAAAAGATAATCACTTACAGATACCATGATGTACTCGTAAGTAGTTACAAAAAGATAAAAATATGATCTTAAGTGTACTGACACCGGAAAAACAGGTCTTTGAAGGAGAAGTTTTGTCTGTAAAAGTACCCGGGGCTTTAGGGCAAT
>JALVDO010000831.1 GCA_027008975.1 Saprospiraceae bacterium
TCGATAATCACCCCGATTACAGACGTCAACAACCCAAAGGAGATATACAAAAGGATTGTCACAAACAATAAATAAGTATTTCTTTTTTTCATAACTCGTGCCGCTTTACGCGGTCTGTTTTTTTTTTCAAATTCATTCTACAACCGTCACCTTAGCACCCCTGGAAAAACTCCCTGCTTCATATCCTCTCACCTTCGCATACTCATCAATCAATATCTGTACAGGGATTACGCTAAGAATAGAGAAGATGTATTCGTCATCACAATCGATTTGGATTGGAAAGATATTGGCATCATCAAAATTTTTATCACCGTTTGTCAGCAACAGCACCTTACCGCCAAATCTTGCAATATCCTCCGCCATCTTAATGCTCTGGGAATAGGTCTTACCCATCGGAGCGAATAAGATGGACTGAAAGCCCTCCTGAACCATCTCCATCGGCCCGTGTCTGAACTCCCCTCCCAGTATTCCCGTACCCGCTATTTTATTAGCCTCTTTGAACATCAACGCACTTTGGCAGGCAGAGGCAAAACACGCTCCTCTTGCAATAATCTGTATAGCGTGAATATCACCCAAAAAGCGGAGTACATCCCCGATATAAGAAGGGTAATGCTCAAGCATTTTGTAGCAGGCATAAATGAGTTTTTTTATTTGAGTCTGGCGAGGTTTATCCCACTTCCCCGACAGATACCACCCCAAAATATAGGCGACCAATTTGGTGGTAATAAATGTTTTTGTGGAGGTCATCTCTTCAACACCACTCTTGCTATACAAGGCAATATCCGCCTTAAGTGCCAAGGTACTATCCTCTATATTCAAAATCCCAACACAAACCGTATTGGAAGACAGCCTCTCCAGCAATTCTCGAATCTCAAAACTCTCGCCCGATTGCGAAAAGCAAATCAGTAAGGTCTTTTTTTTCAGTAGCGAAAGATTATAGTGCAATAATTCGCTTGCATTCACCACAAATGAAGGTATCCCCAGTCCATTAAACAGATTAGAAGCCGCAAAACCCGTGAAATAAGAGCTACCCATTCCCGTAAATATTATCTGCTCGAATTGATGGTCACTCATCGCCTTTTTCACCTTCTCCAATGAAGCCATACCTGCCGAACTCGTATAATACCGGAGTGTCCTTTTTAAAGCCTCCGGTTGGTCTAATATCTCCTCAAGAAATTTGTTCATCTATTTATCCATTTATTGTAATTCACAATTCGTACGATACGCAGACCGCACCACAGTAATCCGTCTGCCTGCTCACTTTACTGCAACTTCACCATCCGCAAATTCCACTTACTTGCTGATAATTTTAAGGCGTGTGAGTAAGTAAAATACAGCTTGCCATCAAATACATATTGAAAAGCGCAGGCGTCATTGTTCCACAAAATAGGGTTGTTCTCAACCCGTTTATAGCCTCCGTCAATCCGATCGGAGTAAAAGGCATTCGTGACCCACCTGTCTTGTGCTTTACTATCGTTGAATTCCTCTACTAACAGGTAGTAGGTGTTGTTGTAGAAGGCAACGGAAGGGGCTGCCATCGTCCCTTTCGATGTTAGCACTTCGGTAGGCTTAGCTGATTTCAGTCCTCCAATATCCGCCGATTTTTTGAGATAGATACTCCAACGCTTGTCTGATTTCGCCCTTTCCGTACCGTTGTAATAGAACAAATAGAAGTGCTGATCGCGCTCGTCAAAATAGATAAATGGATTTTGATTTTGCTCCCCTT
>JALVDO010000832.1 GCA_027008975.1 Saprospiraceae bacterium
AAAAATCTATTTCCTTTGATTTTAGCGGGTAAAAGAACCATAAAAAGTCTTCAAAAAAATCTTCAATGATTCCTTTCCATAACACATCTTTTGAAATATTCATTTTGTAGTTTTTTTGGTGTTGTAGTTAAAGGTACCCCTAACTGGCAAAGTCGTAAATATCTCGGAATAAAATGTCATTTGGGACTTTCATACAACCCCTGTTTTAAAAAGTTAGTGCAAACATAATGATAAAAAATTACAAATGCAATAAAAAGTGTTTTAAAATCACAATAAAAACATTTCTGTTTTAATTCATGTCCTTAACGAACTTTAACACCTGCAAAAAACTGCTTTAACTTTTTTGTAAGATAAAAGAAACTGCTCTTCCCTAACTTTGTACAAAAACTGCGTATGAAACCCTTTTTTTACTTATTCCTCATTATTTTTAGTTGCCTTGCCTGTCAGGCACCTGAGAAATTATTAGAAGCGGGGAAATATGATCTTATTCTGAAACGGGCAGGTAAGATTGCCAGGCGAAAAGAAACCGTCTCCTATAAATGGGCAATCGCCTCCGAGGAAGCATTTCTACAGGCAAATGAAAAGGATTCAGTTTTTATCGAAATGAATGAGAAAGAAGATGATATTTCCAGTTGGAAAGCAGCCTATTATACAGCCCGGAAAATAAATAGAAGGCAGGAGAGACTCAAAAAAGTCTTACCGATTAAAACAGACAATGGTTTTACTGCTTCCTTCAGGTTTACCGATGCAATAACCAAAATGGCACAGGCAAAAAAGCAGATTGGTTTCATTTATTATCAATTGGCAATGCGACAAATGTCGGCAGCCCGCCAGGGAAGCAAGAGGGCAGCTTTGACATCTATTCAACTATTGGATTCCGCATTGATATGGCAGCCTGATTTGAAAAGGGCATATACTTTGCGAGAGGAAGCCATTGATTCTGCTAAAGTCAGGGTAGCAATATATGTCGATACCGATGATAATGTCAATTTTCCTACCGAAATATTTAAAGAGATATTTCGTATGAAGTTGCCAACTATTTACAAAAAATACCTTTTCCTTCAGTTTAACCCGTCGAATACCCGGGATATTGATTACTTTTTATTCATAAAGCCTCTTTATGTTCATGTTGGTGCTGAAGAAGAATACTCTTCAACCACCTGTTACAGTAAAGAAATTGTCACCGGGCATAAAACGGAAAAAGAATGGAATGACAAAGACTCCTGTTGGGTCACCAAAACAATAGAAATAAGGGAAACAGTCCATGCCACCGTGACAGAATACGAGCAAAATAAAGATGCCGACATGGCAATAGATGTATCTGTAGAAGATGTTGAATACTACCATATCTATGCTCAAAAAAAGATTTGTGCCTACGACAACTTTTACAATAAATATTCGGAATTAAGCGGAGACGATCGTGCTGTTGACTGCTTTATTTGGGAGGGGAGTATGGACTTCTTCCCATCTGATTGGTCGATGAAGAAAAATCTCTGTCATTATATGGCAAATCGTCTGGCTTGCTATATCCTTAAATACAATTGGTGGTTTGATTAAACTTCTCCAATCGCTCCAATATGGCTTTTTGTTCCAACCCTTCCATTATATCAAACACCACCTGTACATGAATACTGCCGGATTTACTCCGACACCACCACAATACGAGCCACCGCAGAGTCGGGCTCTCCAATCCCGACATATCTCGAATTGGCGGTACTAAATAC
>JALVDO010000833.1 GCA_027008975.1 Saprospiraceae bacterium
TGCAGCTTTATCGGTAATTAGTGTTTCGCAGAGGCCGGATAAATCGGCTATTAGTAGATGGACAGGCTCCAGATCGAGTATGGTGACATTTGCTTCAAAGTGACGGATAGGAGCAGTCTTATTTGCTCCCGGTGATGGCGGAATTGATGAGATTTCCCTATCACTCTTGCCATCCATGGTATCTTTATTTACCACCTTGGTGACCTCGTATTTTCGAGCCATTTTCTGCCGCACTTTCTTGTGTGTCTCATCCTGAATGCGGATTGCTCTGCTTTCAGCAGTTTGATAGAATCTTGATGATTTATTGAAGTAATGATAAGAGGGATACAAAATCACGAAAAAAGAAAAAAACACGAATAGAAACCTGAGTACGCCTTCGTTTTTGCGCCTGGAACCGGTAGGCACGGAATTCGATAAAAGATTTCTAATATATCTGGCGAGCGCTTGGTATTTTTCTTCCCCGTAAGCGAGTGCAACAACGCTCGCCGCCTGCTCTAGGGTATGGAGGTAATTGCGCGGGATTTTTGACACCGTCTTTTCCTCTGAAAAATAATGGTTGATAATCGTTTTATTCCAGCGGCAGTATTCATCCTTGACCGCTTCCAGAGCGCCTGGCAAATACCGATGGATTTGAACCCACTGAATACCGACGTAATTTTCAATTCCTCTTTTTAGTTTCAGTGGGTTGTCTCCCTCTACGGGGATGCTGTACCTGCTCAATATGCTATCCATTCGGCTCTTTAAAAACTGATGTACCGCCCCATAGACGATATTTTCGTATTTGGGGGGTAACTGCATTCCACTATTCCATATTTTTTTAATGACTTCAAGTGAATGGGGCTGCTCATCCAGTTGTTTGAGATATTTGAGGTACACCTCACTCAATCGCCGGCTAAATAGCCCCAGTAACCATTCCGTATAGTCTCTGTTTTCATCGGGAATATCTTGCCAATTCAGTTTTCTTGTATTCTGATTAAAAATATTTAGCGCCCCCGTTTCAATAAAGTGAAGCAGTGGTTTGTTTTGATACAACTTCAGGTGGAAATCGGGCTGATTTCCCAACTCCTCAAAGGCAGCTAACAACTGGTTTTTATCGTACTCCTGTCCATTGATTTCCAATGTCGTCTTCGACTCCAACTGTAGGCGCAGCAGTAGCTTCTTCTTCACCTTTTTTAGGGTAGAAACAGACAAATCCGCATGGTATTCTTCCGGAATTAGGTGTAATGGACTTTTGTATGTCATGGTGGTTAATGCTTGTTATTATTTGTAACTACTTACCTTGAGGGGGGGAGAACACGGATAACACAGATTGAACGGATTAGAATCCATACGGAGGCGTACCGGCCCGAATTTTTTCCAGCAGGACAGTTAGATTTTGATCCATACGGAGGCGAATTGGCCCGGTTTTTGTTTTTGCTTGCGCAAAAACGAGTGCAAATTCAACTGCATTAATCATTAATCATTAATTATTATTTGATATTATCTCACTTTGGTCGTCAGACCAAAAAAATCCGTGTAAAATACCGTGTTGATGACGTAAAATCGGTGTAAATCCGTCATATCCGTGTATTCCGTGTTCCCTTTATCCCCAAATTGCAAACATAAAGCATGAGGTGGTAAATAGTTACCTTATTTTTATTTTACTCATAGAGGTTTTCGCCTCTCCAAAACTACCGAATCCCCGTTCCCGAGCCCTTGAACAAATCACTATCTCCGTCACCTT
>JALVDO010000834.1 GCA_027008975.1 Saprospiraceae bacterium
AGTTGTTAATGATTTAATGATTTAATGATTTAATGATTGAATGCCTGCCTCATGACCGAAGGCTTGCCTCCCGACAGAAACGAGGGAGGGAGGGAGGGAGGAGTGAATGATTGAGTGAGTTGTGAGATTGGGAGACTTAGAGACTTAGAGACTGAGCGAATGGGCGAGTGGGAGGAAGGGCGAAATGGAGAAAGAGAATCGAAATATCCCTTTGCGTGCCTTTGCGAGACCTTAGCACCCCTTAGCGGGAAATGCGAGAATGATTGAATGAATGATTGAATGACAAATATTTTTAACATAAAAAAACTACTACTACTGCTTTTGTGCGGTATCTATTGCTCACTTACTGTAATGGGGCAGCATGACTCCCTGCGTTTGAAATCGACAGAATACCTCAAAACTGGCAATTCGATACAAGCGCTTAGGTTTGCTTTGGAGTGGATCAGCCATATAGATTCTACCGATTATGGACAATTGGCGGCAGCCAACGAGCAAATTGGAGACATCTATGCCTCTGAAAAAATATACGGCGCTGCAATTAATTACTACGCACAGACATTGGAATTGCAAAGTGCGGCTTCTTCTATGCCATTATTGAGTAAACTCGGTGATGCTTATTTTGAAAACCACCAATTAGATAGTGCGGCGGTTTATTACGAGCGCATCTATGCTCTTCATGAGAAGAGAAATGATTACGAAGGCAGGTTACACAGTTGGCAACAATTGGCAAAGGTTTACAAACAAAAAGGGGATTGTGACAAAGCACTTGAGTACTACTACCTTATTTCCGGATTGATTGAGGCAAATAATGACAGCCGAAAACAGCCCTTGGTGGAAAATAATATTGCTTATCAGTATCATTGCCTTGGTGATTATAAACTTGCTATTGAACATTTCAAAAAAGCTTTGTCTTATTGCCAGGATGATTGCCCTCTGGATCTAGAGACACTTTACACCAATCTTGGCATTGCTTTGTTTAATCACAATGAGTTTGAGCCTTCCATTAGTTTTTTGTCCAAAGCGCTTACTATTGCAGAAAAGAAAAACAACCGAAAAACCATTGCACAAATTCGCAATATGATTGCAAAATCTCACTTTGAATACAAGGAGCTATTTGAAGCTTTGCAATCGAATAATATCGCTATTACCACTGCAAAAGCTGCACAAGAAAATAATCTCTTAAAAGACATATATCTGACACAGGCGAATATCTACGAGCGCCTTTATGAGTATGACAAAGCACTGGATTATTACCAGTTACACTTACAACTCCGGGATTCTCTGTTATTGGAAGAACGTGTCAGACAGGAACAGTTCCTGCAACATCAGTTTTCTCTGGAGCAATCGGAGCAGGAAATCAAGTTGCTGCTTGTCAATAAAAAGGTGCAAGACCTTGCTTTTGAGCAGTTGAGGCTGGAAAAAGACAATCTGGCGCTGGCTGCCGAAAAAAGGAAGCAGGAGCTTGATTTGTTGCGAAAAGAACAACTGATTCGCGATGAAAAAATAAAATACGAATCCCTTCAGGCTTTGAAAGCCAAGCAGGAGTTATCCCTGACAAGGCAGCGATTGGCGGCGGCTGCCAAGGACAAAGAAATCCTTTCTCTGCGAGAAAAAGAAACCCAACAGGCACTCGATTTAGCACAAAAGGAAGCCATCCAGCAGGAAAGAGAGAAGGAAATTTTAGCCCTGAATAATGAGAAGAAAGTACAAGCCATTGAGTTGGAAAAACAGGCAGCGTTTCGACGCTTTTCTTCTTATATACTAGGCGCGCTTAGCATTATCGTCTTACTTGTCCTTTTCGGTTATTATTTTGCACGAAAGACCAATAGGAAGCTGACCTTGCAAAAGGGACAAATTGAAGATGCCAATGCAAAAAACGAGGAGCTTTTGCTTAATATTCTGCCGGAAGAAACCGCTCGTGAACTTAAAAAAAATGGAGTTGCCCAGCCTCGCTATTACGAGAATGTCAGCGTTTTGTTTGCCGATTTTGAGAATTTTACCAGTCTCTCTGAAAAAATGACTCCAAGCGAATTGATTAAAGAACTGAATGCCTGTTTTGTCGCTTTTGATACCATAACAAGTCGCTATGGCCTCGAAAAAATTAAGACTATCGGCGATGCCTATATGTGCGCTGGAGGTATTCCAACCCCCAATAACACCCATGCCGACGACGCAGTGGCTGCTGCCAAAGAAATGATGGATTTTATCAGGAAGCGCCGGAGGGAAAAAGAAAAACAGGGTATAAAGTATTGGAATATGCGGATTGGCATTCATACCGGTTCGGTCGTGGCAGGCGTCGTGGGGAGTAAAAAATTCGCCTACGATATATGGGGTGATTCGGTCAACATCGCGGCGAGAATGGAAAGCCATAGCCTTCCGGGGAGGATTAATATTTCAAAATCAACCTTAGAGCAACTAACTACTAATACTCCCGTCGAAAACAGGGGAGTCTTACCCGTTAAGAATAGGGGAGCGATGGAAATGTTTTTCATCAAGTTGTAGCCGGTTTTATTCTCCTTTCCATCCCTTATAACTCAACCAAATCATTTGCCCCCAGCCAAGTATCAGCGATAATCCACCTATAGGGGTGAGCGGCCCGAGTATTTTTGTAGAAATGTGTGTTAAATCCTTTGTCGCAAGCAGATAAATAGATAATGAGAAAAGCAGGGTGCCGATTATGAAAAACCGACCGACCCCTTTGTAACTAATAGTCGGATTTTGTTGCTGGATGACTCCAAGAAGCAGTAGCGCAAATGCATGATAAAATTGATACCGAACACCTGTGCGGAAAGATGCCAACTGCACAGGAGAAATCATTTCGGACAGGGTATGGGTGGTAAATGCTCCGAGCACAACGGCAAGCATTGCCAGAATGCTTCCCCATAGAAAAAAAGAATGTTGTTGCTTCATGATACCAGTATTATTATTCATGGATCGTTTCTCGCGCGGCTATTGGTCGAAATTTCCACAAATTTGCCACCATGAAAACCGAAATGAGGTGCCAAATACCCCACCAGGCGGCAATAAGTGCCATCCCTCCCAATCCATCAAAAAAATTAAAAATCAAAATTAAGCCTAGCCCTGAGTTTTGAATACCGGTCTCGATAGAGATAGTCCTTGAGTCGATGGTATTCAATCGCAATAAACGGGCGAATGCATAACCACTTATCAATGCCATCGTATTGTGCACCAGCACTAATAAAAACACCAGGTGTAAATAGCGCTTCAAATGCTCATAATTGCCGTATAAAGCGATAACGACAAACCCCAAAAATATAATCATTGAAAGGGATTTGACCGGACTTTTAAGGCGCTCAGTAAGTTTAGGAAAGAAATGATTAACAGACATTCCGATGATGAGCGGGACTATAATCAGTATAAAAATTGTCTCCGCCATTTTAATTGGGTCAAGTACCAATGTATTACTATAACGCTCCTTTTTTGCCAATACCAAGGTGAACAACCCGAAATAAACAGGCGTCATAACGGTCGCAGCGAGGGTAGAAATCGAGGTTAATACAACGGAGAGCGCAGCGTTGGCTTTAGCGAGATGAACAGCATAATTAGACACATTGCCCCCCGGGCAACTGGCTATCAACGCCATACCCAAAGCTAGGCTGACCGGTGGATTTAATATCCAAATAAGCAAGATCGTTACTAGCGGAAGAACCATCCATTGGGACGCCAGCCCGATTATAACCACCCGTGGATGTTTTAGCAGGTATTTAAAATTGTCCAGCTTCAAGTCCAAAGCGACGCCAAACAAAAGGAACGCCAAACAAATATTCAGCCAAAAAAGGTTGGATGTATTAAAATTAATGCGAATCGAATCAATGTCGAGCATCGAGCATCACTTTTTATCCTCCAGTTCCTTCATGACACCTTCTGTCTCATCGAGCAATTTATCAAGCTCCTTTTTGGCTTGCTTTTTCTCTTCATCGGAGGCATCACTAAACTTGTCTTCAATCTCCTGACGTTTTTTTTCTAGGTCGGCAATTTTATCGAGCAATCCACTATCCTTGATGGACTCGGCTTTATCCTTTAAGTTGGAATACAGTTTTTTGACATTCCCAATGGCTTCATCGTACTTCCCATCTTTAAATTTTTGGCGTTCTGCCTTTAGGAGCCCCCAGGCTGATTTTCCAAGATTTTTGACGCTTCTGGTAATTTCTTTTGCTTGTGCTTTCTCCTCTTCATCTCCAAAAAAAGAATTGTACGCAACGATTCCGATGACGAGTAGCACTCCAAGTTTCAATAGTGATTTTATCATAATTAATCCGGTATTTTTGGTAAAAATACGTCTTTTTTCCGTGTCTTCAAAAAAGGCGGTAATAATTTTTAGTTTATTGGGTGATGATTTCCGTAATTTCCCTATTTTCGCGGGTTCAAAACATTTTGGAGATAATTAATCTTTCAACATCCAAATAGAATATAAGAAAATGAATACACAACAAATTGAGAAGCGCTGGAAAGAATTCTGGAACGAACGAGAAGTTTACAAAGTCTCCAATGATTCTTCCAAACCTAAATATTACGTCTTGGATATGTTCCCATATCCATCGGGTTCCGGTCTGCACGTTGGTCACCCTTTAGGTTATGTCGCTTCGGACATATACTCGAGATACAAGCGCATGAGTGGTTTCAATGTATTGCATCCGATGGGGTATGATGCGTTTGGTTTGCCGGCAGAGCAGTACGCCATCGAAACGGGTGTTCATCCGGCTATCTCAACTGCCAATAATATAGCCATGTATCGCAAGCAGTTTGATAATTTAGGATTTAGTTTTGACTGGAGTCGGGAGGTTCAGACCTGTGATCCGCGGTTTTACAAGTGGACGCAGTGGATTTTCCTAAAGTTGTTTAATCACTATTACGATAAGGATGCCCAAAAAGCGCTCCCGGTCACTAATTTGATTCAGCAATTTGAAAGAGCGGGTAGCACAGGTGTAAATGCTGCCAATTCTCTGGAACAAAACTTTTCTGCTGAAGAGTGGGCACAGTTTACTGCCAAGGAAAAAGATGACGTTTTAATGAATTTCCGGCTGGTGTACAAAAAACTATCCTACGTCAACTGGTGTCCTGCGCTCGGGACGGTTTTGTCGCACGATGAAGTGAAAGATGGTGTCTCCGAACGCGGAGGGCACCCGGTGGAGCGCAAGCCACTCATGCAATGGTCATTGCGAACAACTGCTTATGCTGAGCGCCTTTTGTCCGGACTAGACACCGTTGATTGGCCGGACTCTATGAAAAAGATGCAGGCAAACTGGATTGGCAAGTCCGTTGGTGCACAGCTTTTTTTTGACATACAACAGTCTGATAAATCTATCGAGGTATTCACGACTCGCCCGGATACTATTTTTGGTGCAACTTTCATGGTGTTGGCACCGGAACACGCTTTGGTGGAGGAATTGACAACAGATAAACAGAAAGGAGAGGTTGAAGACTACCTCAAGTATGTAAATACGCGCTCTGAGCGAGACAGACAATCCGATGTCAAAACCGTCACCGGTGCCTTTACCGGTGCTTATGCTATCAATCCCTTTACAGGAAAACAAATTCCAATTTGGATTGCCGAATACGTTTTAGCCGATTATGGTACGGGAGCCATCATGGCAGTGCCTAGTGATGATGACCGCGATTATGCCTTTGCAGAAAAATTTAACATTCCCATTATTGATGTCATTGACAAATCCAAATATCCGGGTGCCACTCGACACGACAAATTGGGAATTATGATAAATTCAGGATTTTTGACGGGGATGGAAGTGCCCGAAGCCATCGATGCAGCCATTCAGAGGATTGAAGAGTTGGGGATTGGAAGGAGGCAGGTGAATTACAAACTACGAGATGGCATTTTTGGTCGTCAGCGTTATTGGGGAGAGCCTTTTCCCATTGTTTACGATGCGGAGGGCATTGCTCATCCAGTCGATGAGTCGGAATTGCCCGTTGAGCTGCCGGAAACGACCGACTTCAAACCATCGCCGGAAGGTATTTCCCCGTTGGGGCGGATTACCGAATGGGTGCAACTGGATAATGGGATGACCCGCGAGACGGATACTATGCCCGGATATGCCGGTTCGTCCTGGTATTTTTTGCGTTATATGGATGCGGACAACGACGAAGAGTTTGCCAGCAAAAAAGCCATTGACTATTGGCAAAACGTCGATTTGTACATTGGCGGAACTGAACATGCTGTAGGACACTTATTGTATTCCAGAACGTGGAATAAATTCCTATATGATTTGGGCTTGGTCGCCAGAGATGAACCCTTCCAAAAGCTGGTAAATCAGGGGATGATTCAGGGAATTATCGAAAGCATTTTTTTACATAAAAATAAAAAGGCATTTATCAGTGCTGAATTGGCCAAAGACTATGACCGGAGCGAATTGGCAGAAATTTTGGTACATGCTTCTTTTGTGAGTGATTACGGGTTGGATGATTCATATCTGAGCGAGGAAGGTATCCGGCAATTCAAAGAATGGCGTTCCGATTATAAGGATTTTCCGTTTATTAAAGCTGATGGTAGTGATAAATTTTACACCAAATCGGAGATTGGGAAGATGTCCAAATCCAAGTTCAATGTTGTCAATCCGGACGATGTGGTAGCTGAATATGGGGCTGATTGCTTTAGAATGTACGAAATGTTCCTAGGGCCACTTACGCAGTCTAAGCCGTGGAACACAAAAGGGATTGATGGGGTAAGTCGCTTTTTGAAAAAGTTTTGGTATTTATTTTTTGATAAAGAAAATCAGATCAGTATTTCCGATGAAGCACCGACAAAAGAGGAAATGAAGGTATTACACCAAACAATCAAAAAAGTGCAAGACGATATTGAGCGACTTTCTTTTAATACTTGTGTCAGCGCCTTTATGGTGGCAACTAATGAACTACACAAAGCACAGACGAATAAGCGTGCAATCTTGGAACCTATGGTCAAACTCATGGCTCCTTTTGCTCCCTTTATTTCGGAGGAGTTGTGGCACGTATTGGGCAACGAGGGGAGTGTGCACCATGCCGATTATCCGAAACTCGACGAATCATACCTCGTTGAAGATACGAAAACTTATCCCGTTGCCTTCAATGGTAAAACGCGATTTACAGCCGACTTTCCCGCTTCTGCTACGAAGGAAGCCCTGGAAAAGGCTGTTTTGGAGTTAGAAGGCACGCAAAAGTGGACGGAAGGCAAGACGATTCGAAGGATAATCGTAGTGCCGGGACGAATGATAAACATTGTCATTTCGTAAATGGAGGAGTCACCTTATAAGGAAACGCTTTCCTTTTTGTTCTCGCGGTTGCCCATGTATCAAAGAGTAGGCGCTAAAGCATTCAAAAAGGACTTAACCAATATTCGCGCATTGTTGGAAGCTGTTGGTAATCCCCATCGTGAGCTAAAAACGATTCATGTGGCGGGTACGAACGGAAAGGGAACGGTATCCTTTCTACTAGCTGCTATTCTTCAAGCACAGGGATATAAAACAGGACTGTATGTTTCGCCTCATTATGTCGACTTCAGGGAACGAATTAGGATAAATGGAACCTACATCACAAAGGGTTTTGTCGTCAATTTCGTTGAGACAAATCGGAAGGCAATAGAAGATATCAGTCCCTCGTTTTTTGAGATTTCGGTTGCCATGGCATTTGCCTATTTCCAAAAGCAAAAGGTCGATATTGCAGTTATTGAAACAGGACTAGGCGGACGACTTGATTCTACAAATGTTTTGTATCCCTTATTGAGTGTTATTACCAATATTGGACTCGACCATACTAATTTCCTGGGAGATACACTCCAATTGATTGCCGGAGAAAAGGCGGGAATCATCAAGCGGCATATCCCCGTTGTTATCGGTAAACGGCAACAGGAAACAACACCTGTTTTCTTGAAAAAGGCAGAGGAGTTGAACTCAAAAATCACTTTTGCTGAGGAAGTTTATCACGTGAAAGCACTCACCACTGGCGGTACTTCAACAAAACATGAGATATACAAAAACGGGCGGTTGTTATATCCTTTAATATCGGTTGATCTTTCGGGGCCTTTTCAGGAGGAGAATATCCAAACAACCTTGGCTGCGATTGACGTTTTGCGTGATAATTATCTGGAGTTTCCGGTATCAGACAAAGCCATTTTGAGTGGGTTGGAAAAAGTAAAATCACTCACTAAATATATTGGTCGCTGGCACAAATTGGGCAGCCATCCAACCATCATAGCGGATAGTGCTCACAATCCAGCTGCGCTGAAGGTTGTCATTGCTCAACTATTGTCACTGCCTTTCAACCAATTGCATATCGTTCTCGGCATGGTCAATGACAAAGATGTAAACAATGTTTTATCTTTACTGCCCAAAGACGCTGTTTATTATTTTGCAAAAGCAGACATCCCTCGTGGGTTGGATGCGGAATTGCTTCAGCAACAAGCTAAAAAATATCATCTGAAGGGGACATCTTACTCATCTGTTAACGATGCATTTGTCGCTGCAAAAAGTGCTGCCAAGATTGATGATTTTATTTTTATCGGAGGAAGTGTGTTTGTTGTCGCCGAAATCATTTAAAAACACGCTTTTTTTCTTTGATGTTTTTGTTTTTTTCTCTATCTTGCAGCCAAATGAAATTTTAATAGACTATTCTGCTTTTTTATACTCCTGAAACAAATTTATATCCCCCTCCCTTATTTTTTTTGATATTCATTCGCATCACCTTGTCTTGCGCTTTGGCATGAATCAAAGCCTGTTGAAAATAATGAGGATTTTTTTGATGTGTTTTGTAACAACTAAGAACAATGGAACGTAAACAACAAGGAAGACACAAACCCGTTTTTTATCAATCTTTTAAATATGTAATTATGAAAACCAAAGTCCTTTTTCTAATACCTGTACTCTTAATGATGGTTGTGTCAGGATGGTCACAACAAAGGTGGAGTGGAAATTTATTTTTAGGCGGCAGCTCCTATATGGGCGATTTAGTTCACAGCTCGACACCTTATTTGGATCAATCAAAATTGTCTTTCGGATTGGGGGCAACATATCAGATGAAGCCAACATTTGGCATCCGGTTTGGTTATCTGCGCTCCGGACTAAAAGGCGATGATGCTGTCCGTGGGGAAAAAACAGGGGATTACCCAACAAGAAATGTTAGTTTTTCTTCTAATGCAAATGAGTTGTCAGCTGTTGTAAAATGGGATATCCTCGGAGCAAAGCATTACGATGAAAATGGAGCATTTAAGAAAATGTTGTCACCTTATTTATTCGCAGGCTTAGGCTTGGAATTTGTCGGCATTTCACCCGATTACTCTAAAACTCCTCCTTCCTTGAACGACCATGTTGCACAGGATAAAAAGGATGCTGAAAAAGGAACCTTTATTGCGGTACCTTTTGGTGCCGGTGTCTCTTATGACCTGAACGATAAAATGAGCATTGGGCTCGAACTCGGTTTGAGGAACCCATTCACGGATTTATTGGATGGTGTTAGCGCATTGGGTGACCCGGACGACAAAGACTGGTTTTCCAATTTCGGTTTGACGATAGATTATCGCTTCAGCGATAACGATATGGATGATGATGGCATTAGTGATGAGGAAGATGCCTGCCCTGAAGTATTTGGAGTAGCTTCTGCACATGGTTGTCCTGACTCCGATGGTGATGGTGTGAAGGACTCTGAAGATAAATGCCCAAATACCCCCGGATTGATGGATAAAATGGGATGTCCGGACAGAGATGGCGATGGCGTAATCGACTCCAAAGACGAATGCCCTGATGTGAAAGGAACTCTGATGGGATGCCCTGATTCTGATGATGATGGTATCGCAGATGCCAAAGAGGCTTTGCTTGGCACTGATCCGAACAACCCGGATACGGACGGAGATGGACTGAAGGATGGGGAAGAAAATAAAAATGGCAATGGAACTATTGATGCCGGCGAGAGCAATCCGCTTGATGTTTGTGATCCGTTGATGAAAGCTCCTACTTGTGATAGCGACGGGGATGGTGTTGTAAATGGCAAAGACAGCTGTCCGAACGTGGCTGGTCCAAAAGCTAATAACGGATGCCCTGATAAAGATTCAGATGGTGATGGTGTTGTTGATAGAGAAGATGCCTGTCCTGATATTGCGGGAATAAAAAGCAATAAGGGATGTCCTGAAATCAAAAAGGAAGTTCAGGAAACCTTGGATCTTGCCATCAAGAATGTACAGTTTGAGACCTCAAGTGCTACTCTATTGAGTGAGTCTCTTCCTATTCTCGACCAAATCGTACAGGTAATGAAGGATTATCCTTATTATTCATTGCGAATTTCAGGTCATACTGATAATAGAGGTAATGATGCCTTTAATCAGACTTTATCGGAGAATAGAGCTAAGTCGTGTTTTGATTATTTGGTTGCTCATGGAATAGACGCCGGCCGTATGTCGCACGCGGGTTATGGTGAGACTCAACCGGTCGCTACCAACGACACCAAAGCTGGAAGATTGCAAAATCGACGTGTTGTATTTGAGTTATACGTGAAATAAAAAAAAGGTGGCGGCTTGGTTTTAATTTTAATCACCGTGATTTCCAAAATCACGGTGATTAAAATAAAAAAAACCGCCCCCACCTTTATCTAATACAAATCAACTTCCTCGCCCTTATACAATAGGAAGATATTCTCCTCGCTGGCAAAGTCAATCGCCGTCGCCTTGGTTATCCCATAATTTACGGCATCAACGACATCACCTGTCTCTGCATATTTTTTATAAAATCCATCTGAAAATTCTATCGCCACTTCATCTCCAATACTGATTTTAGTACCTATGGTATAAATATCGTTTTCGCTGATGGCAATTGCCTGTGGGCGCGAATAGCAGGCGTTTAGCAATACGATATTAATCTGTGGATTGCTTCTCTTTAACCTTCTGAAAAGGGCCTTTGCTGCATCTGTACCCAATACTTGGTACCCTCTTTTGTCCCTATCGTGAAAAATCAATCCGGCTCCATCCTCAAATTTTACGTTTAAGCGTTCCGCCAGTTCGTCCTGTTTGGTCTTTGCTTTTCCCTTTTCTCCGTGTCCGGAAAAGTGAATAATACTGGGCTTGTATTGATTGATGGCATCAATAAACTCTGAAGTACTGCCGGTAAAGAACGATTTTAATTCATAAGCATCTGTATCTTGAAGCTTCTGGGATATGACGGCAAATTCGTCTTTTAGTTTCAATTCCGCTTGTTGGGAAGGGTTGGCGGCAAAGAACAAAACGGTCTTATCTTCCTGTTGGGGAGAGGGGGGGGGTGAGACTCCAGGTGGAGTATCTTCAATTAATGACTCCAATTGTTGTAGTACCTGATCGGGTAATTCATCAATATAAAAGTTAACGGCATTGCTGATCTGCGCCTTTGCAATAGCGTATCGTTCATTCGAAAGGATACCACTCCTCATGGCTGTCTCATTGCTATTCCATCGCCCTAATTGAAGGATAAAATTATTGTTGTCATCAATGGCATCAATTAGCATGGACAATACTTTTTTCTTGTCCATCATTTTTAATTTGTCTTTAACTTTCTTCATCTCCTGAATTCAAATTTTGGTTACTTTCAATCGCTTTATGAATTAATGCCTTCGGCAATTGTTTGTTAGCTTTGGCTCCGAGCGATTTGATTTTTTCGGCTCTGCCAATGAGCGTGTCTCCGAATTTTTTTGAATCGGTTAGCTTGTTCATCGCGTTATCATAAGCGGCATTAGCCTGCCCCAATCGTTGCCCAATTGCCTGCAAATCGTCCACAAATAAACAAAATTTATCGTATAATAACCCACTTTGGCGGGCAATTTCCAATACGTGATGTTTTTGATTCTCCTGCCTCCAAATGTATGAGACAGTCCGCATGGTCGCCAATAAAGTAGAGGTAGTGACAATAATGATATTATCGTCAAGCGCTTTGAGGAATATATTTTGGTCACTCTGCAAAGCTAATCCCAAAGCAGATTCTAAGGGTACGAACATCAGGACATAGTCCGGGGTGTTTATCTGATATAATTGTGCATAATTTTTACTTTTCAAATCTGCAATATGGCGTTTAAGGCTATCAATGTGGTGTTTTAGGTGAGCGGATTGGAGTTTGGAATCCGTTTCCTTATTGTAAGCGAGGTAGGATTTGAGGGACACTTTAGAGTCAATGATTAAGTGTTTACCTTCCGGTAAATTGATGACAAAATCCGGGCGCTTTGCCTTCCCATCTTGATCCGAAAAAGAAGACTGAGCCTCGAAGTGGGTGCCCTTTTGCAATCCGGATCGTTCGAGTAATACTTCCAATTGAATTTCGCCCCAGTCACCCTGTGTTTTGTTGTCACCTTTGAGAGCCGAGGCGAGGTTGTTGGCATTTTCACTTAGCTGAACGTTCAGGGTTTTTAGGTCTTCGATTTCCTTTTTGAGTGATGTGCGCTCTTTTAATTCATTAATGTATCGCTTTTCGATGTTTTCTTCAAAATCCCTGATTTTTTCCCGTAAGGGGGTTAAAATATCGTTCAATTGCTTGCTGTTCTGCTCGGTAAATGTTTTTGAATTTTCGTGAAGCAGCCGGTTGGATATATTCTCAAATTCTACTCTAGCCTGTCTTTGCAATTCCTCTAGTTGTACCTTTTGAGCGTCGAATTGGCTTTTTAGGTGCCGGATTTGCTCATCCTGGGCGGCGCATCTCGCAGAGAGGCTTTGGACTTCCTCCGTTTTCTCAAATAAATCATCTTTTAGGATATCCGCCTGTGCCTGTAGTGCTTCGTGAATTTTCTTCAGCACATAATTTTCTTCCACTTTTTTTAAGGCAAGGTATTGTCCCTGCATATTGAGTTTCAATATCAGCCAGGCAATTAGCCCCCCGAGTAGCAACCCGAAAATGACTAAAACTATTCCGAAAACCAAGGGATTTTCCACTACTTATTTGTTTTTTTAATCTTTGCAGTCGAAATGTTGGGGATAACCAGCTTATAGTTAGGATTTTGTTTTTTTAGCTGGTAATACTCTTTCAACTTCTCCACCTTTTTGGGTTCAATTTTTGTTCTTTCTATTTTTTTGATTTCAGCCTCAGCTTTGTCTAATTCACCCGTTTGCATCAAGAGATAGGGAAGCATTAAGCGGGCGTTTTCATCCTTTGGATTAACGCGGACTTTGGTTTGCACGTCTTTCAGTGCCGCCTTATAATTCTTCTTTTCCCGGTATAGATAAGCTCGGTTATTAAGTGCTATTAGATCGTGCGGCTTCACTTTTAAGACTTTGCTGTATGCCGCAATGGCCTTATCAGTTTTTCCTGTTTTCAGGTAGCTGTCAGCCATTACTGTACCGACGAGTGCTATATCTTCCGCATTGGGTTGTACTCCTTCCAGTGCTTTGACAGCAATATCGGGTTTCCCCATTCGGTTGGCAATAACACCGAGTAGAATTCTTTCTATATAGCCCTCAATTTTTCCGGTGATAGTCCCATTAGTAGCAATGCTGGAGATGGAGGCAATGGTATCTATTTGGTTCCCTCCGTCAGCCAGATCAGCGGGGTAGTCTTGTGATTTCGGGACATCGACAAATTGAAAATTTGTCATAACGAGTTTGTCCTTATTCCCGGGCTCATTTTCATAAGTTCCCCAAATGATTAATTCGGCGTTGCAGTGCTTCGCAAGTCTGGTGGCATCGTTATTCCCCTTTGGGTATTTCTTTTCATCCTCAGGCTTAATCCCCGAAAGTTCCACATCGACACCCAAATGATTTTGTTCCGAAAAACGAGTCAATCGGTTTTGAATGGCTCTATGTATTTTAGCCTTTTGCTCTCCGTAACTTAAAAACGGCAACACTAAAACATTGAAGGCAGAACTGCCAGCGTATTTTGGGCATATTTCATCAGTTTTAGTCGGCGGTGTCCTCCGATGTAATACTTTATTATAGACCAACATTCCAACGAAGCCGAGGACTAAAATTGTAATTATTGGCCAAAAACTATACGACTTGGAAGTAGCAGCATCCGTGGAATCCATATTCGCACTCAAATCGTCTTTCTCTGCCTTCTCCATCAGTTGAAGTAACCCTTTTGTGATGCGATTGTATCCTATCCGCGCGTCGTCAATAGAAATAACACCAAGTCCCTCATCTTCTTTAACCTTGGCGTATTGCGTCTGAAGTTGTACGAGCAGTGATTCCAAATTTTCGTATTTCCCTTCCGATTGAAATAGGGACATCAAGGTTTCAAAGGTTTTTTCATAGTCACCTTTGGAAAGATAATTTTTAGCCTGCTTAATGATTTGGGTCATAAGTATTGATTTTGATGCAAATTTACTTTTTTTTGTTGTGAAACCTTAAAAAAGGCTTAATTTTTAAACAAATTGTAATTTTTACCCAACCAAAAGTATTATTATTAACAAATTAGCTGCATTTTTTTGCAAATTAGTTTTACATTTGGGCGCTTAATGAAGTATTGTGATGCTTACCACCTCATGGCTTAAATCAGAAGATTAGAAATGCCGAGTGGATGGGTTGCGATAGCAAATGGGGATATTCTTCACGTTCCTTGTTCTTAAATCAAAAAAGATAATTACTCACAGGTGTCCTTTTTTAGACAAAAATGGTATACTTGTAAGTAGTTACAATTAATATAATATTGAATTCGTTGTAGAATAATATTGTTTACAAATTAACAAAACTTAAAACAATTTTCATGTTTCAAAATTTTCTTTTTCTTTTTCAGAGTGTAAAATTGGATGAGGCGCAACCGGAAAAAGTGTCTGAAGGCTTATTAAGTACCATCATCAGTAGTGGTCCGCTAGGGATTGCTATTGTAGCTATTTTGTTAGTACTGGCGGTTATAGGATTTTATATTTTCTTCGAGCGTTACGCTACTATTACACGCGCCGGGCAAGTTGATCAGAGTTTTATGAATAATATTAGGGCTAATGTTCAATCCGGCAATATACAAGGAGCGAAAGCCCTATGCCAAACGACAGACTCACCTGTGGCGAGAATGGTTGAAAAGGGGCTGCAGCGGATAGGGAAGCCATTGCGTGATATTGATGCAGCCATTGAGAATGTCGGTAATCTTGAGATTTTTAAATTGGAGAAAAATCTATCAGGTTTGGCCAATATCGCCGGTGCTGCACCAATGATTGGCTTCTTCGGTACGGTAACGGGTATGATTGCTGCATTCTATAATATGTCTCATGCAGAGGGTGGTATTACCCCGGACAAGTTGGCTGGTGGTATTTATCAGGCGCTGTTAACAACAGCATTTGGATTGCTGGTTGGTATTTTGGCATTTGTCGGATATAATATTTTAGTGGCGAAAGTTGATAAGGTAGTCTATCAAATGGAGCGAAATACCGTCGAATTCATGGATTTATTACAAGAACCTACTGCTTAATCAAACACTATGGCTTTAAAGAAAAGAGCAAAGGTCAATGCCGAATTTAGCATGTCGTCTTTGACGGATATTATCTTCTTGTTGCTGATATTTTTTATGTTGACGGCTAATTCAGCCAACGTCAAACCCTTTGACTTGCCAAAGTCTGACATTAAAACGGTTGCTCCGGTTTCCGTTTTTGTTTCTATCGAAAAAGACGGGACGGTCGAGGTGGATAGACAGGAGACTACCTTTAGCCAATTGGAAATTCCTCTTAAAGACAGAATTCTGGCAGCGAGAGAAAAAAATCCCAAAGAGGTTTTGGTGACCATCGTTGCTGAAACGGGTACCAAATTTAGCAATGTTATGAAGGTAATGAAGATTGCGGCCAAGTATAAAGCTGATGCTTTAATTGCAACACAGCCAAAACAATAATTATGGGCTTAAAGAAAAATTCAAAAGTTACAGCAGAGTTTAATATGTCGTCGTTGACGGATATTATTTTTCTCTTGCTGATATTTTTTATGCTGACATCCTCGGTTATTTCTCCTAATGCAATCAATATGAAATTGCCGGGAACTAAGCATTCTGCAAGTGCTACCGCACCCTCAAATACTCCTGAGGTGCGGGTGACGGCGAAAGGTAATTATTACTTTAATTCGAAAAAGTACTCTTCAGCAGATGCTCTGGAGAAGCGCATGGCACGGATACAGGGAAAGGACATGATTCTCTCACCTGACAGGAATGCTAAAATAGAAAGTGTCGTTGCTGTCATGGATATCGCTTTGCGTTATAATATCAATGCTATTTTAGCCGGAGAAAATGAATAGTTGAGCCTACTCCGAAAAGTCTCTTCATCGCCAAACTCGGCGTTAAAAATATTATGCCTTGATTTTGACGCAAATAGTTCTTTTCGGAGTAGACTCAATAGTTACGATTTTTGAATAATTAAATCCACCAAATCATGAAAGAGCCATTAACACCTGTTGAGATACAGGATAGACAAAAAGCTAAGATAAAAAGCGGAATTGCTTTTCTCATCATGCTCGCTATTTTGGTACTTCCAATCATGTCTTACGTCACTCCTCCGCCGGAGCGAGAAGGTGTGCTGGTACGACTTGGAGGCGATTTTGGACAAGGACCGGATAATTCCTCAAAAGCAGAAGACACTGCTCCTCCTGTTGCAGAGGATGTTGTTGAGGAAACACCCAAGGAGCAGCCTAAGAAAGAAAAGACAAAACCTAAAAAGGAGCCCACAAAGCCCAAAAAGAAGGATGTGGTTACCAATGACAACTCCAAGGAGCTCGCCATAAAAAAGGCCAAAGAAAAAGCCGCACGCGAAGAAAAAAGACGTGCCGACGCAGCAGCAGCTGAGGCCAAAAGAAAAGCTGATGCTGAGGCAGCGAGGCGTAAAGCAGAGCAGGATGCGGCCAATAGCATGGACTTCGGTATCAAAAACAGCAAGAATGGACGAGGCGGTGGAAATGACGGAAAGCCCGGTACAAGTGGTAGTAAAGATGGAAGTCCTGATGGATTAGACAAACTCGGCGCCGGTCACGGTAGAGTAGGAGGAGGACTGGGAAACCGGGGGCGCACCGGAACGGTACCTAAACTCAATGAAAAGTCTAATAAAGCAGGGACCGTTGTCGTCCGAATTTGTGTCAATAGCGCAGGAAATGTAATTTCTGCCTCCGTTACTCAAAGCGGAACGACTATTCAGGACGCACAGTTACATTCCGCTGCAGTCCGAAATGCCAAGTTATTTAAATTTAAAAAATCCTCTGTAGACAAGCAGTGTGGAACGGTGACTTATAAGTTTAAGGTACATTGATGAGGATGGGTAGCGAATGCGAGATTCTTTAAGCCCCTTTGTGTGCAATGGCTGAGAGATGGGAGGAGAATACGCGGTTATGAAGATTGTGCTTTCTCCTTTTTGGTTGTGCTCTGAAACATGGCGAGCAAATCTCCTACTCTTTCCTTTAAATCCTTTCTGTCTATAATAAAATCAAGAAAACCGTGCTCCAATACAAATTCCGAGCGTTGGAATCCCTCGGGAAGGTCCTTTTTAATAGTTTCTTTGATAACTCTTGGGCCGGCAAAGCCGATAAGCGCCTCGGGTTCTGCAAAGTTAATATCACCTAACATGGCAAAGGAGGCAGAAACACCTCCGGTAGTCGGATCGGTCAAAAAAGAGAAATAAGGGATGCCTGCTTTGGCGAGTTGCGTGAGCTTGGCAGAAGTTTTTGCCATTTGCATTAGTGAATAAGCAGACTCCATCATTCTGGCTCCACCTGATTTGGAGATAATCATCAGGGGGATTCGCTTTTCGATGCAATAATCAATAGCTTTGGCGATGCGTTCACCAACTACGGACCCCATTGAGCCACCGATAAAGCTAAAGTCCATAGCAGCAATGACAAGTGGTTTTCTGGCTACCTTTCCCACCGCAACACTTATTGCGTCGGTTAGCCCTGTTTTTTTGACAGCAGCCTCTAAGCGCTCGGGATATGGTTTTAGATCGACAAAATTCAAGGCATCAACAGAACGCAATTCATCGAACATCAATTTGTATTGTCCATCAAAAATAAGATGGAAGTAGTCCCGCGAACCAATACGAACGTGATAATTACAGGAAGGACACTTGAAATAGTTATCTCGTAATTCCTTCATGGTAGTCGTCTCTTTGCACCTTTTGCATTTGTACCACAAACCTTCGGGCGCTTCCATCTTATTGCGAGTTGCTGTCTGAATTCCGTCCTTAAGCCGTTTGAACCATCCCATAATACCTGTTTTACTTTTTCTTAGCGCAAAGTAACCGCACATTTTTTTACTAATGAAATAATTTTGGTTTTTTTTAAAGATTTCCTGCTACCGCAGTGGTGTCCTTTTCACCTTTAGTGCTAATATTTAAGAATACTATTGCACAAAACTGCCGGAAATTCTAATAATTTATAAATTGTTTCTATTTTCAAGCCTGATTTTGAAATTTAGATATTTACAAATTATTTATTCATGAAAAAATTAGCCTTACACTGGAAGATTCTGATAGGGATGTTATTGGGTGTTATTTTCGGTATTGCCATGACGTTTACTCCCGGCGGAAAAGCTTTTGTTAACGACTGGATTAAGTCCTTTGGAAGTATTTTTATAAAATTGCTGAAGTTGATTGCAGTGCCTTTAATTATTGCTTCTTTGATAAAGGGGGTTTCCGATCTTAAGGACATTTCCAAATTTTCCAAAATAGGAGGGAGAACGATTATTATTTACATTCTGACTACCGTATTGGCCATTACGGTGGGATTGATCGCTGTTAACCTGCTTCAACCGGGCAAAGGTATATCGGAGGAGACCATCACGAGGTTGACGGACACGTATTCCAGTGATAAGGCAGTTGTAGCAAAATTGCAAGAGGCGAAAAAACAAAAAAGTTCAGGTCCCCTGCAGTTCCTTGTTGACATGGTACCCGACAACGCCATGAGTGCAATGGGTAACAACAAAAA
Source organism: Saprospiraceae bacterium (assembly GCA_027008975.1). GTDB lineage: Bacteria > Bacteroidota > Bacteroidia > Chitinophagales > Saprospiraceae > JALVDO01. Next base: position 18,827 of record JALVDO010000834.1, read on the forward strand.
GATGTTGCAGGTAATCTTTTTTGCCATCCTTTTCGGTATCAGTATGTTATTGATAAAAGAGGAAAAAGTCCGAACATTAAAGCATTTTTTTGACGGACTCAATGAGGTTATCCTCAAAATGGTAGACCTGATTATGCTGACTGCTCCCTATGCCGTTTTTGCCCTTTTGGCCAACGTAATCGTTTCTTCGGGTGACGCAGATTTGCTCTTTGCTTTAACCAAATACGCAGGTGTTGTCGTACTGGGATTGGCAATCATGATTGTCATCTATAGTTTGATGGTAAAGTTTATAGTGGGAAAATCTCCGGGGTGGTTTTTAAAAAATCTAAGTCCTGCACAATTACTGGCGTTCTCGACTAGTTCTAGTGCTGCGACATTACCCGTCACCATGGAAAGAGTCGAGGAGCACCTCGGGGTTGACACGGAAGTTGCCAGTTTTGTCTTGCCCGTAGGCGCGACGATTAACATGGACGGTACAAGCCTTTATCAGGGAGTTGCTGCGGTCTTCATTTCTCAGGCACTTGGATTTCATCTGACCTTTGGTGACCAGCTAACAATTGTCTTAACCGCACTGTTGGCATCCATTGGCTCCGCTGCTGTGCCGGGAGCAGGGATGGTCATGCTGGTAATCGTATTAGAAGCGATTGGCTTTCCGCCTGACAAATTAGCCGTAGGATTGGCATTAATATTCGCCGTTGACCGCCCCTTGGACATGTGCCGTACCGTGATTAATGTGACGGGAGATGCGACCGTCTCCATGATCGTTGCCAAAAGCGTAGGCAAACTTGGAGAGCCGCATCCGGTGGAATGGGACGATGATTACCACGTTAAAAAATAAAGCACCACTTTTCGAGCAAAATATCATAGCATAATGAATAGAGCTATATTGGTTATTATCCTTTTTGTTTCGGCATTACTTTCGAGTTGCGTTGAACCAATCCATCCATTCACCAAATTACCTCCCGGAGAATGGAGAGGCGTTTTGAAACTTGGACCTCCGAAAGTTCGCGTAGAGGAGGTAACAAAAGAGACCGTCCGGGCATTGCGATTATCTGATATTGAAGAAGAAGAGTTGCCCTTTAATTTTGAAGTAATCTATGACAACGATACTACCTTTCATATTGTGCTGAAAAACGGAGCTGAGCGGATTGTCGTCAATGATATCCAAATGGGGTGGAAAAATAGCATTGGTAAGGATACTATTGTCATTAACTTTCCTGTATATGAGACCTACCTTGAGGGCGTTTTTGCTGAGGATATGATAGAAGGTTATTACGTCGTACCTTCCAAGGGAAATTACAGAATTCCTTTCATCGCAAAATTTGGGAGGAATTATAGATTTTCCACCCAAATTAAGGAGCCAAAAGAGGATTTTTCAGGCAAATGGGCAGTCACTTTTGGCGTTGATACGGAAGAGCCTTATCCGGCGATTGGAGAGTTTACTCAAACAGGGAAAAAAATTACGGGTACGTTTATGACCGAAACCGGTGATTTTCGCTTCCTCGAAGGCGAAGTTGTCAACGATAAAATGTATCTCTCTTGTTTTGATGGTTCGCATGCCTTTCTCTTTGAAGGGAAAAAGGCTGAGGATGGCAAGATTTCTGGTTTATTCCGTTCAGGAAAGCACTATAAGACCCTGTGGACGGCATATAAAGATGAAAATGCTCGTTTGAGTAACCCCGACCAACTCACTTTCTTGAAAGAAGGCTATGACCGCATTGAGTTTGCCTTTGAAGACTTGGACGGCAATGTCGTGACGGCAGATGATGATCGGTTTAAAAACAAGATAAAAGTATTCCAAATAATGGGTACATGGTGCCCTAATTGCAGGGATGAAACACTATTTCTGAACAAATATCTATTGGAGCATCCTTCCGATGAAATAGCGGTTGTCGGTCTGGCTTTTGAACGACAAAAAAGCAAGGAAAAGGCTTTTGAAGTTTTGAAAAAATTTAAGGAAAAGTTGAGCGTGCAATACGATGTCCTTCTTGGTAGTATTGACAAAAATGATGCCGAAAAGAAATTACCTATGCTCAACCATATCATGTCATTCCCGACAATGATTATCGTTGACAAGAATGATGCCGTCGTCAAAATTCATACCGGTTTTTCCGGTCCGGCTACTAGCGAATATGAAACATTTGTACAGGATTTTACGAATACCATTGACTCACTGTTACAAAAATAAATAAAAACGATGAAGATAGCTTTGGCGTATTCCGCCTCCGATGGTTTGATAGCAAAAGAGATAACTAAGGCACTGGACGATAGCCGATGGTCTTTTGAGCACATTCAATGTTCAAAAGATGCAAAAGACTCGGGCTGCCTGGCCGATCATTTGTCGAAGTTTAGTGGTCCTGTTATTCTTTTAGTCAGTGATGCACTATTAAAACAGACGAATTGCATAGACGGAATGTTGGGGCTTTTTACGGAACGTGAAGATGATATATTACCGATTCTTCTGCCTACGAAAGATGGGAAAGCATTGAAATT
>JALVDO010000835.1 GCA_027008975.1 Saprospiraceae bacterium
CCTGACAAATCAATTCGTCATCGCCGGATATTTGAACCGTCAGCCTTGACGTCAAAATCGGAACATTGATATTGACACTTTCTTTGATGCTGGCATACCACCAGGTATTGAGTGTTGATTTATCTCCGTATCCGGTAGTGAGGTTATCATCAACATCAGAGCAATCATCTATGTGTGGGTCGAAATTATTCCAAGTTCTGCAACCGGCATTCTGGCAAGAACACCCAAGGCGTCCGTCTTTGGGTTGCCCGGTACCGGGATCCTCCGGAATATTCCTATCATCCCAATGAAGAGAGTTAATTACAATTTCAGGATCGCAAATTGGACGAATCACCTCCACACAGAATCCATTTTTCAAGTACTCTCCATCATATACCGACCAATGTTGTACCCCTTGAAAGAATGCGTATTCCAAACTAACGGTTTCTCCAAAATCAACGGTTTCTCCATTCCCCTTCAACCCATCCCATGGCAGGCAATAAGAAAGTTCTCCCGCTACAAAATTGTGGAGCAATAGGACATCCTCTGTCCCTTCATCAAAAACACCATTCCCATTAAAATCCAGTGTCAACTCTACCAGCCCCGGATTAGTAACAGTGACCGGAATGCAATAACCGCTCTCGCCATCACAATTGAAATAATCAGCTACCTCCACAGCGCCACACTCCCCATCCGGAAAAACGTTGGCATCCGGCTCATTTAAGAAAATTTTATGCTCTCCTGCATTGTCCGTCAAGTTGATGTTAGCAACTGATTGCCTATCGAAGGCGGCATCTCCCGTATTCCTGGGTCCACGCGTATTAAAAGCGACATTAAAAGAAAGCCCTTGAAAGCCTGAATTATTGAAATCGACTTTTGAGACAAAGCCATCCGTTGTATAGGAATACAAAACAGCGTTAAACTCCTTACTCCAAACACACTCCGGCAACTCATTGGTCGTAGCCGGTGTTCGAAATGCCCAATTCCTCGACCATACGCGACCACTTTGAGCCACGTTGCCTTTTGCTACCGTAATATCCCATAATCCCAAATATTTCAATCCGGAAAACTCTATGAAATAATCTCCAGCCTCCTGTGGCACAAACTGATACTTCGCGTCCGAGACATCGTATCCATCAGCTCCGGTAATCGGAGCCGGACCGGACATAGCGTCTTGCCACGAAGACAAATTGGCATCAATAGCGGTTACTGAATAGGGTCCAAAAACAACAGCGCCATCACTTTTCCTTCTGATTCTATATTCAAAAAAACCAAGTCCTTGAGGGGTACCGGAGGCATTATATTCACCGGAAAAACCAAGATAAACAACCTCCGATGCATCATTGACCGTGAAATACAGACGGCTATTCTCCGGTGCATTATAACCGGCAAAATATCCGTAATTCGGATCATTCACCAACAACATGACCTTGTCGTCTTCGGTAGGAGATAGTCCCTCTGTCCCCTCAGCAAAAACATTTGGAGATGAGAGTAATAATAAAAATAAAAGGGCGAGTAACTGTAGGGTAAAAGTTTTTTTCATAATGAATGTTATCTTCTCTTATTTGCTTGCTTGTTAATTACACCAATCATCAGCCATAAGTAGCAATCGCCACTAAATAGCATTCGTAAAAAACACATAAATCCGTTCCCTTATCCCTTCATAGGGAATAGAGCAATAATTTGAAGAGTGTAGTGTTTGACAAATCAATAGCAGTAAAGAAAGTAAAACAACTCTACCACTAAGGAATAACAATATTTGAGGGGACTTGAAAGAGATGATATCGATAATGCCAGAGCATATATCAGTCCTTACCTGATAATCGAAACCGTTCAAAAAACGGGACGAAACAACAATTAAGTTGTTCCGACCCTTCTTCACATGAAACAAATTTACGATTTAGAGCCTCGCAAAAAGACTCGTCTTTTCAAGTAAGTGTGTATTAATCCAATTATCTTGCGATAATCATTCGTTTAGTAGCTGTGTATTTCCCTGCATTTAGGGTGTAATAGTACACTCCTGAAGGCAGGCTTTCTCTCGTTAGAGCAATTTCGTTATACCCTTGTTCGTAATCACCTTCAATGGTCAATACTTCTTTACCGGTCATATCGCGAATTGTCAAAGTCGCTGATAAAGAACTTGGTAATTCAAACCCTACCACCGTCTGGTCATTGAATGGATTTGGCACATTTTGGAACATTTCAAATACAAATTCCCCATCGCTAACTGCACTGGTTGTAGTATTTGTAAATGCGATGCCCAAATCAACCGTTCCTTCCCCAAAGACATAACCCTCCGCCTTTAGTGCATCAGAACTTAATTCAAACAATTCACTCAATCGCAATCCAGACACTTTTGCCTCGAACGTCATTACAAACAAAACAGGAGCCGCTTGCAAACCTTCCACGGGAAGACCACTTGGCGTGTTCCAACTGGAAGTAATCAATCCTCTATCGATTTTTGACAATCCAATCTCCGATTGACCCACAACTCCGGACGCTACTCCTGCAAAGATAAGGGCATTTCTATCAAAATTCAAGGTAAATTGGTATCCTTCTAAAGATTTTATTGAAGGAGCAATAAACGGCACCTCAATAATTTCTCCCTTTTCAATCGTTCTATCCTGAATTTCAAACTCATACAATCCTTGCGACCGATCTTCTATCTCATTGTCAGTCAATTGATTTGGATTAGCAGATAGGTTGACGTCGCCAACTTTAACCGCCACAAAATCCATGTGATAGACTGACCCTGCCAAATCTCCTACCGTTATCGTTTGAGGAACACTATATTCCCAAGGATTATTCGGATTAGGGAATTCGTAATCTTTTGGCACGAATCTCCAACTTGTCATATTGCCAAACTCATCAATGTCACCAAGTAGCAACCTTCGAATTTCAATCAAATCAAGTGTTGTAACCGTACCTGAGTTATTGACATCTGCTGCAAGATACTGATATGGGGAATGGAACAACTCAATACCCAGTAGGTGACGTTGAATAACAATAATATCCATCGTCGTCACTCCATTTCTGTAATCGGTATCCTTTTCAGGAACTACTTCGTAATCCTGATTTAATGACAAAGCAACAAAATCATACAGCCCATCGCTTTCCGTGAGATCTTCCTCTACTGAGACGTTATCATTTGTCAAAGTAACAATAACATCCTTAACGGGCTTGTTAGCCGGTGTTGCGACTCGACCATGTATTTCGCCTTGCTCAGGACAGCAGTTATCACATATCTCGTCAGGATCCTGTACATAGACCGTCACCTCACAGTGTGTGTAATTTGGCCCTCCCACGGTGCCATCCGGCTGTACTGCGTAAGGATTAAACGCGCTATCCCACAAGTAAACTTCCAATTGGACACTATACCTATCATCACAAGTCAAGAAGATGCTGCTCTGATCCGGATCTGGCATTTCATCCAATCTGTTCACAGAGTATCTCAATGGATCGGAGCAATCTGTTACCTCACAAGAAGCCAATAGACCTGCCTGTACTTCAACCGCTCCCGCATCATCAATTCCATCTCCGTCTATATCTATGCCAGGCTCAAGCGCTTCCAGGTTGACAATCAACCCACTGTAACAAGTCATCTCAGGAATGTAGCAATCGACAACCTGGAATGGCAACAATGCAGGAATGTCATTTCCACATCCGTCTCTCACTGTGATTCGGAAGAAGTGATTACCAATTGGATACGTTCCGGTAATCGTGTAATTCGGATAGGTTCCAGTTAATACACCACTATTTGTAAGATCCATATCAATCGAACCATTTGCATCCAAATCCAACAGAATCTCAATGACGATATCATCAGTTATACAGTTCTCTGTGATAGTAAATGGATAAGCAATTTCCGTTTCACAAACAGCTGTATCTGCGCAGAATGGCATAGGAACCTCAAACTCAACCTGCGGCACAATTGTATCATAAATCACTAAGTGCTGCGTGTATGTCCAGTACCCCGTAGAGTTAACTGTTCTCCAGTAACCGACAGGGTTGGTCGCTCCATCACATGCCGTACCTTTAGTATTCGCCGCAGGGGTGCCATTCATCGGATCATCATCCATATCCACATAATCCGAAGTGATATTATGAATAACCCAAACATCTTCTTCTCCTTCCAGTCCATCACAATCTTCATCTCTGGAAATGTTCACTGGCCCTGCAATACCATCCCATTCACAAGTATTAATGACATGGTAAGTACGAAGTACATTATAACATTCTTCGCCTTCCGTTGGCAAGTATTCATCACTAAAGGTAATCTCAAAATTATTGCAAGCTTCATTCACAATCAAAAGCGTATCGGCGCTGTGGATACAATCCGTCTCTGCATCTCGTGGGAACCTAATAGCATAAGTCATATCCGGCTCGACCGTAATAATCTGCTCGAATACTTCCATTGCCTCATTTCCTACCAAATCAAATGCCGTAAATCGACGTGTAATCGTACCGGAACCACAATCGGTCAACGCTACAACAGGCTCCAACTCCACAGCATAAGCAGAACAGTTGTCGATAACATCTGCCGCTCCAAACATCGTTGTTAGGACGCCTATATCATAAGCATCGAAGTCTTCCGGTAATTCACTACAACTGATTGAGACATTTTCGAGACCATAACACAATGGCAAGGTCTTATCTTCTATCAGAATTTCTGACCAACAAGTATTGACATTACCCGCTGCATCTGTCACTCGCATCTCTACAGTCACATAAGTTCCTGCATCACAACAACTGAAATCGACGTAATCACCCCATTCTGAGAAGTACACCTGATCTTCTATCAATGTATCGCAGGTGACCGGATCACGGGTATATTCCCGTCTAATCTCAATAGAAGCGATACCGCAGTTGTCGTAGCTACCAAAGTCAATTTGAGCAGCATATACTCTTGCTAAGCCATACCCTCCGAGGGAGAGATTAAAGCCATTGTTACAGACCGCAACGGGTGCATCCAAGTCCGCTACTCTAAATATACAATCATGAGTAACACTTAAGCCACAATCATCCGTAACGGTATATCTGATTGTATAATCACCCGGAGCGACATCTTCTAATACTCTATTACCTCCTGGCTGAATGGTTGCAACTACCTGATTATTGGCATCAATAATCTCAATTGTAACAGTGAAAGCAACCAACCCTTCAGAGCACTCACCTACCGTTACCTCCGGTAATGGTATTTCTACCGTTGCCGTGCACGAGAATGGATCTGTCTCGAATAACATGATATTCTCATCCAATATTGGACAATAGTGATTACTCAATGGACACTCAACAACAATTGCGCCATCTCCACCTCCAATCACAATTAATTGTTCCATTTGCAAACTTGCGTTCAAATCGCAATCATCCGTAATTGTCCATGTCCTGGTGATAGTCACCGCTCCGCCACAAATAGAAGTGGTCTCATCAGTATAGGTTGCCGACAAATTACAATAATCCGGTGCCAATTCGTGTACGCCAAAGGCTGTTGTTACCGATGGATAACCAGTCACTGTTGGTGAAGGATTACCATTAGCATCCAACTCATAAGTCGAAGTACAATCTAAATCTACCTGACTTAGAGAATTGGCAACATCATTCACATTTGCCATGCGGATGGTAATATCCTGCGTACAAGTAGCCACGCTACCACCTATACCAACGATGTAGAATGTCCTTCGAATAAGCGCGTCTTCACAATCCTCATTCGAGATTAATTGATCGACAAAGTCTATGCGGTCAAACCCACATCCATTGATGATTACCGGTGCGCCGGTCACCTCAAAGCTATCCTCATTATTCAATATATCATCCAAGTCAGAACATATCAAGTCATAAGGCTGATTATTATCAGGATTGATTCCAACTGTAGTATCATCCGGACACTCGAATTCAACTGCCGGTGGCATCAATGGCAAATCAGTCGTACATTCATCATTATCAGCATCGGTAATAATCACTTGAACAGGAGATGTAAATGGCCCTAAATTCGTCGGAGTACCATAACTACCCGTTGTGATTTCACTGCCATCTGCATAAGTGGCAATCCAAGAACCACCCGTGATATTACGGGTCACGCTGACAGAAACAGTATAGTAGTCATCCGATGTATCGTCCGGTGTTCCATTGTCATGGCAAATATTATCAACTATGCTTGCTGAAATATCGCAATCAGGAGTACATGGCCCTGTTGACTGTACGTAAGCCGCAACGGCGCAATACTCGTTCAAATTATCGTAAGCATTGAAGTTCGTATTGACCCCCACAGGGAATGGTCCCAAATGATATAATACGCCATAAACACCGTTACCACCTATCATATCCGAGACGACAGGATTGTTAGTATGCCATCCGTAGCCAACATTTCCACCCTCTAGTTTGAAATAGAAGGAGTAAGTATCGTCTGTTGGATCATCCGGAGTACCATTATCGTCGCACACCTTGGTTTCGACAGATGGCATCATTGAACAATCCTCATCACAATTAGATGGCATAACAATATCAATGCTCGCTCTACAATCCGGATTCTCATCATCAACAACTACAATAGTCATCATTCCTCCATCCGAATCTGTATCGTACCCTGAGACAATGGAAGCCACTCCGTATGTTCCTGCTCCGTGTCCATCTTCTGTGTGCCATGTCGTTCCTGCTCCGGTATTACTCACTAACAGTTCAACATAAAACGTTCCAATATTATCCGTATCACAATCCAGGCTCACCATTTCTACACCTAGGCTGCATTCGCCTTCTGAGCATGGTTGTGTCGTATGTAATTCAAGCGTAGTGCTACAAGAAGCATTGGCACAATCAAAAATCGTAATGGTGTGATCAGAACCATCTGCCGGTAAAATAATCGTACTTTGACCGTAGTCATTCGTCAGTCCATTATCCGTCAACCAGCAACCGCTTGTTCCACTTCCTGTAATATTGACAGTGAAAATCGTCAAATCATCGTCAGGTGTTGGTGTACCTCTATCGTCACATTGCGTAGATAAAATTTCATAAGAAATTTCACATTCTGTAAAGCAATCTGTCAAGGCTGTTACCGTCACATCCTGTGTACAATCCGGATTCTCATCATCGACAATCGTTATTGTAAAGACTTGTCCGTTGGAAGGA
>JALVDO010000836.1 GCA_027008975.1 Saprospiraceae bacterium
TTTTGCGAAAGCAAAAACAAAATCCGTGAAAATCCGGCCAGTACGCCTCCGCGCCAATACGCGCCCGTATGGGTATGGATTCCATCTGTGTATGCCCTGACCGATGAAGTCAGGGGCATCCGGGCATACGCCCCCGTACTGGGTGTTCCTCTCTGCCTCATGGTAAGTATTTACCTAAATTTAAAATCTAGGATGCTGACCGGTGGCGTCAACAGTGAAATTCGTTCCCACTTCACGCCCCACTTTATCATTTTAAATTTTACCTTTTTAATTTTTAATTCATAACTACTTACCACCTCATAATGTAAGTTTGCAATATGGGAATAAGGAGAACACGGATGACACAGATTGAACGGATTTACACGGATTTACCCTACCAACATGGTTGCCTAAGTTGATAACTTCTCTATTAGTCACAAAGGTGGGAAAAATATCAAAACTACTCAATAACTAAACTTCAAGCGCAAAAACAACGCCTGCAAAGGACTCGTGTATTTTTCATCCGCCTTATTGAATAGTAGTTGTCCGACCAAATCGACATCCCAGTTTTCCTTAATGGAATAAGTTACGACCGGATTGAGGAAAAGAAAGTGTTGCTTATTGGGGCTGTAGATAACCGAAAGAGCGGTATTGAGTAATGGCGTCGCCGGATAGGAAGCCTGCACGTAAAAGGTATGCTTGTAGGGGTATAGGTTTTTGGCGGATAACTTGACAGTAAACAAACTGAAGGCGGCATTATTACTCGTTTCCGTTATACCAAGGCTGTTATACAAATATCCTCCCTGAAAATACAAGCTATTCTTGAAGGAATAATCAACTCCCGTAGCAATGGTAAATCCATCCTTCTGAGCATCATCGAGGGACTTAAACCACGAAAACTCCCCTTTAAAACCAGCCTCCTTCATATTGCCTGCCCAGCCACCTCCCACAACGAAATTATTATTGGAGAGTCCGGTCAAAAGCTGGAAATCATAATTCTTTTTGTTAAACTTCCAGAGTCCTGCAATCGTCCCCGCATCAAGACTGTCAAAAGCGCTGACATTGGCTGCCACCTCAACGGAGGAAGCAAATCCCGTGTAGTATTTCACGCGAATGGCATCGCTACCCGGTCGCTCTTCGTAATCAAAATCCGTAAAGGCATAAGCATTGAACAGGTCATTGGGATTCCAAAAAGCATTGATTCCCCAGTTAATGCGTTGCCGCCCGAGACGCACTTCCCAATTTCCTTTGACAAACTCCAGGTAAGCCCGGTCAATAGCCGTATGCCATAGTGCCGAACCCGACTGTACGGGCGTAGCTGCCAGGTCAAAAAAATCATTGACGCCCTCATCCAGACTTTCTACATAATCGGTAGTCGAACGGACAAAATCACCGGCAATTATCCGGTTGCGAATGGCTCCGTGAAAGGAGAATGACTCGTTGATATCCCATTCGGCGTTCAGCCGCTGATGGATGAGTTCTTCCATTAGGAAGGTATCGACCAACTTGAATTGTGCTAAATCAGGATAAGAATCGTTAAAAAACACTCCCGTTTGCATATTTTTCACATAGCCGGAAAAGTGCCAGGCAGGGGTATCCTGTGCGTGGAGGCACTGATTGACTGATAGCATTAATGCTATGTAGGTCACGTAGAATTGACAGTTCTTCGAGAACTGGAAGTTAAGCCCAAACATCGGAAATAATTTTACCGTCATCTAATGTTACCACGCGC
>JALVDO010000837.1 GCA_027008975.1 Saprospiraceae bacterium
AGTGTCACCATCGTACATTAAGTTGTTTCTTAAAAATGCTTTTCACATTATTTAAAATACTCGTTATACTTTGCTAAATGCTTGTTCAAATTACCAAAACTTTCCTGACATTGCTTTAAATCTGAAGAAGGTAGTGTTTCCAATAAATTCTTAATTGGAACTAAAAAGTGATGCAGTTGGTTATGTGCTTCTCCTGTCATTGTACATTTTTCGAAAATCATTGTAAATTCTGACTTTAATTCTTCTGTTAGTTTTCCGTATGCTTCAACATTTTCTTTTTCATTAAATGAATTCAAAATATTTATCATATTTTCAATCCCTGCTGTAGTTTCAGGATTTGCAATCCATCGTTTACCGTTGTCTAATACAATACCATTGTTTTCTGATTCGTGATGCTCCTCTGCCTTTACAACCTTTTCGGCTTGTTCGTGGTCGTGATTTTCTTTTGTTGTGTTTTCACAAGAATAGATAAGACCTACAAGTAAAATCATTGCTGTCACTTTTAAAATTATTCTCTTCATTGTTTCTATTTTATAAAATTATTTATATTCAATTATTCCTTTGTCCAATTTAAGGTTTTCGTTACACTGTAAGCATAGCCAAATAATTTTCGTTACGGTATTTGGGGTTTTGCGTGAGGGATAGTAGTGACCCGACCAAGGGCTTGCCTCCCAACTAAAAGGAGGGAGGGAGGCCTGCCTCCTGCTAGTGCTATAGCATACGGCTCCTAATATATACATTTTTGTGTACCGCTTTGTTGGCAACATAGGAAAAAAACCTCGTTCTTTGCTTCACTATACTTTTGTTATCAAAAAAACAGCATGCATAAATTAATCCTATTATTCACCGCAACCCTGTTATTCGCCACCTGTGGAAAAACGCCAGAGCCTACGCCGCCGGCACCTTCCGGTGACACCTATTTCCCCTCTGCCACAGGCACCTGGGAAACCACCACGCCCACTTCCCTCTCCTGGAATGTTTCTGAGCTAGACAATCTTCGCTCCTTACTGGAAGAGGGCGATACCCGCGCTTTCATCGTACTCGTAAAAGGCAAAATCGTCATTGAGGAGTATTTCGGTAAAAACCTACTCAATATATTGCCCTTTACGGAGAATGCCAATTGGTACTGGGCATCTGCCGGCAAGACGCTTACGGGCTTTGCCATCGGGAAAGCCGTCGAAGAAGGACACCTCACCCTCTCGGAACCTACCAGCCAATATCTTGGCACAGGATGGACTTCCCTTACAACCGAGCAAGAGGAGCAAATCACCATCCGTCACCAACTCACCATGACGACCGGACTGGACGACACCATCGACAACAGCAACACCAGCCCGGACAAATTGGTATTCAAGGCTACACCCGGCACCCGTTGGGCGTACCATAATGCACCCTACACACTACTGCAGGAAGTCGTCACGCAAGCTGCCGGACAACCCTTCGAGCAATACCTCAAAAGCAGGTTAACGGATGAAATCGGGATGAAAGGCGAGTGGAGAACGGTAGGCAACAACCACGTCTATTTCAGCACTGCGAGAGATATGGCCCGCTTTGGATTACTCATCCTAAACGATGGCAAATGGAAGGAAAAAAGGCTCATCAATCATGAATATCTCAGCGAGGCAACCAGCCCCTCACAGGGCATCAACAACAGCTATGGCTATCTGTGGTGGCTCAATGGACAATCCACCTATATGCTCCCCGGTACGCA
>JALVDO010000838.1 GCA_027008975.1 Saprospiraceae bacterium
TGGACATCCGATACATAAATACATCCTCTACATAGTGCTCTGACAAGATTAAATTATCGGATAATCTGCTGCCTCTTTTTACCCATTTCTGCTTCACCTCCTCGCCTTGATAGATAGGGCTATCAGGCTCCGGGGGTTCATTGAACTGAATAAAAATAGACAACACCTTATCCGACATTCAAACGTTGTCAGAGCACTGGGGCGTTAGCCCTTTAATCTTCGTAATAAGTGGAACTACAAAAAAATAAAGGGGCGTAGCCCTGACATCTGTTCATTGTTCCTTTCTAAAAGATATATAGGATTGGTAATCTACACATACACCCGTATCCATGCCTCCATTCATAGTAAGTAGTTGCCTTTTTAAAATATGATATAAAGGTGGTTGTATTGTCTGTTTGATGCCAATGCATTAATTGTGAAGGAATCAACCTTGGTAAGTCTGAAATAAAATAAAATGCTGTTTTTCATGGCTTTTATTTTTTTATTCAATATTAGTCTGTTTTATTCATGGTATAAAATTTTTTAGATTAGACAAGTGTAAAAATCTATGAAACAGCCATGTGGAGCCTATATTGTATCTACAATGATTTGCAGCAGGCGATTAATACCGGGGAGCCGCATCAGCCAGCCCAGTGATGCCCATGCCAAATTGATGTGGTTGAAGGCATAGGCAATGGCATCTAGGCTTGTATGGCGCTTTCCAAGGTGGTCGATAAGTGTAACTTGGTGGATGGGTGAGCCGGGAAAATTTTCAGCGTGCTCAAAGCGTAGGTTTTGGGGAGCGCGTCGCTCGAACCATTGTCGCATTCGGCTACAGCCGCCACAACTTCTTTGAAAATAGATGGTTGCAACCGGTATGTTTTTAGGCCTCCATAGAAAATACCAGCCGGGTATATTTTTTTTGTGATTTATCCATGCTTCTCCAAAGCGATTTTGCATGTCAGAATATTCGTGGTGATTGGCTATGCTAATGGCGTAGGCGATGGAGACGATCGTTCCCGATAACAAATAATAAGAGTAAAAAAATACTGCCAACGGGACAAATATCAGGGATAAAGACCATTGAATGGGGTTTTTGATGTAAGCGTAAACGCCTGTTTGAACCATTTTTTTTGTCGGGTCGAAAGGGAAAGGTGTTCCTTCGCCTTGCTCTACCAAATCCACCACAGCGATTAAGCCGGGTAATAGGATAATGAAAGCAAACTGTATTAAAATCGGTTTGTTCCATCCATCGAACTGAATATCTTCAGGGGAATACTCCGCCACGCAAAAAGGAATGATAAAGCCGTACAATATTGCCATGCAGATAACTTGAAAGAGACTTCGTCTTCCGGCGTATTTCCCTTTCATAAATAGCGCTACCCAGTATTGGGCGGGGAGGAATACAATGACGAGTAACAGCAATTCTCCTATCAGCCAATGCTCCTTTAAATCCAACAATCCATAGGTTTCGAGTATCGGCATGAAAAGAATATCCGTCCAAAAAATAAAGAGGCTGAGTAGAAATAAATGTTGACCTTTGAATAAAAAGGGTATTATCACGCCCCATAGTACTATCCAGACAAAAAAGACATCGGGAGGCATTAGTAGGTTAGTGGATTCGTCTGGTGCAAACGACCAATAACCCGCTTTTACACTGATATAGTTGACGACAAAAAGTGATAGACTGACCCAGAGTGCAGCGAAGAAAATAGCCCAGTTTAGCCTTCG
>JALVDO010000839.1 GCA_027008975.1 Saprospiraceae bacterium
ATTGAAGAATTGTCGTATTCAGGATATTTCCCCGTATGGAAAATAGGTTCAATATCGCCTTGATGGAATCTTTATTCATACTCGAGTTGCAACTACTTACGATGACAGGGAAGATAGAACACGGACTTTGTTATTTCAGCGATAACATATTCGCCAGAAGGCGGAAGGCGCCGGGTACTGCCGCGGGCAACTCCCGAAAGAAAGAAATCCCTGTATAAATAAAATGCCCCTTTCCGTATTTTGCGACAAGCAAGCTGCCTTTTTTGGGACGCTCGCCCTTGTCATTCATGCTAAATAACGCCTCGTAACGCTCATCCCATTCGCTTGGAAAATACAACCCTCGCTCCTGCACCCAGCCCTCAAAGTCGGCAGGTGTTATTTCGTTGGGATAATGCAACAATCGATGGTCGGGTAGTAAGACCTCAATCGCAGCCGACTCGTCAGTCACCCGATCATGAGACATCGTCAACGGGTAGGGACCGATTTTAGAGGCATCCATTTTGAGGCGGTAAGAGGTATTGTACTGGGCGATTAACGTACCTCCGTTTTTGACATACTCTAACAATTTATCCTGCAAAAAACGGATATTCTCCTTGGTATTATACGCCCGAATACCAATCATTATGGCATCAAACCCGGACAAATCACCGGAAAGTACCTCCTTGTCGGACAATTCGGTGACATGATAGCCTACCTGCCGCAATGCCTCCGGTACTTTATCTCCGGCACCCATGACATAACCGACCTTACTCACCCCTTTTTTCAAATCGAGCTTCACGACATTCGATGTTGCTTTGGTAAATACCCGCTGAGTCGGAATGTGATTATAGGCGATGATATCCTGTTGCAAATTGACCTTCGTTCCATTCTTGAGCATCAGGACGGGAACAATGGCTGCCGTCACCTGTCCCAGAGGCAGATGTAGCGTAAAAACGTATGATTTGGCGACACCCTTTTCTTTAATTTGAACCGGAACAGATGCGGGGGTGACACGCCATTTCTGATCATTTTGAAGGGATAGTTCCCCTTGCACATTATTACTTAATGCAGTGACCACTATCTCGATTTCGTACTGCTGTGTAGCCGGATCGGCAATCAAATATAGCGGATTGGTAGCCCGTACAGCAGCAGGGGGCGTAATATCAAAAGGACTCCACACTTCTCCTTTAACCGGATCGCTCTTTTTATAACTGACTACCTGTGTAAAAGGAATATTCGTTCCCGCAATATTAAAGGTGTAAAGGACTTTTAATTGCCGAGGTGTTTCCGGTAATCCGCGTAGTGACTGATCATCGACGCGATACATTCCGAGACTCGCCTGTTGCGTCAGCCAATAAGGGGTCGTCAAGGGGATATTCTCCGGCAACGTGGTGGTCAATGTCCATTGATTGTCTTTATTATCATCGAGCTTTAGATCCATGATGGTATCCCGATTCATCGGCAAGAGGCTGACTTTTGACAACTGCACATCGAGAGGCGAACGATTAACCACCTCAAAGGAAATGGTCAACGCCTCTCCGGGAGCGGCCGTTTGGCTATCTGCGATGGCTTCCGTATAAAGACCAAGGCACTGCCGGATTATTTCTTTAATTTCGCGGAGCTTGATAGTCCGCCAATGTCCTTCCTCGAGAGCGTTTATTTTGCGATAAGCTTCCAGTAAGAGCGGGATGCTTTTGTAGGGCCGGGCAAAGTCGTAATTTTCGTCTATT
>JALVDO010000840.1 GCA_027008975.1 Saprospiraceae bacterium
GGCTGTTTTTATCTGTTGTGTTCTTCATTATTGGAGGGGGATGGATATGGGGCATATTGTTGTTTCCTCTAGTGACGGTCTTTTGGTTGTATTACCTTGGTTATTATATTGACTATCTCAAAATGAGGAAATGGAGTACCTGCGAGCACAAGAAACGGGAGGAAATCAGAAAAAAACGGGAAGATGTGTTAGCGGCAGCCCCTTTTCTAAACGAAACCGACCACTTTCTAAATGGGAGTAAAAAAATCGGATAAGCGGTCTATCTTTACACCATCAAATAAAAAAAGAGCTGAACCAAACGGCACAGCTCTTTCATAATCCCATGAACATATTCTTTGAAAGCGGAAATAAATATTGGGGTTTTCCCCGCTTAGTATAATTTTGCACTATAAGTGTTATATAATCTGACTAACTAACAAATTGTAATCATAAGAGATGACCATAATCTCATGATTTGACCTAAATCTAAGGGCGGAATTTTATTCCGCCTTTTTTAGTGCAACTATATTTTTGATTCAAGAAACAAAAACGGTAATAATTCGTCCCGATATAATCAGGACGACTTATTACCAGTTATAATCCCATGAACATATTTCAATTTTAGTTGATTGATACTTTTTACCAATCTTTTTCATCACCTCCAATCCATCTCTCCTCCTTTGTTGACACAAATATGCGGGGGTTTCTTTTTTTTGACAACGACATTTTATCATTATTGTGAGATTTGTTTTGTCTTTGTATTTGTTATATTTACTTGTTAATGAATTATTTATGATTAAATTTTTGTTTTATTTGTGAAAAATATAGTTATATAAATAAAATAAAATATGTGTTTTTTTTGGAAAAAAAGTGGAATAAAATAAAAATTTCTTCTTTTTCAGGCGATAAGCCTACCTTTGGGCAGGGTAAATAAATCTACTATTATGACAAATAAAATGGAGAAAATGGGATTCCGCGACAGGATGCACGAGATTATTTTTGAGGCGGATACGCGCGCCGGAAAATTATTTGATGTGGCATTGCTCATCGTGATTAGCTTGAGTGTGTTGGTTGTGATGCTGGATAGTATTGAGGCTTACCACCTGAAATACGCTAATTTGTTCGATAAACTAGAGTGGGGGTTTACCATTTATTTTACCATTGAGTATCTTGCCCGGCTTTATGTAGTGGATAGGCCATTGGGTTATGCGCGCAGTTTTTTTGGCATCATTGATTTATTGGCGCTGTTGCCATCTTATCTCGCTTTCTTTTTTACGGGTGGGACACAGTATTTTGCGGTTATAAGGGTACTTCGGCTTTTGAGGATATTCCGGGTGTTTAAGCTTGGTCATTTCCTGAAGGAAGGGAATTACATCGTGAACTCCCTACGTGCAAGCATGGCTAAGATTACTGTTTTTTTGACTTTTGTTTTACTACTTGTTACCGTCATTGGTTCGGTCATGCACATTGTCGAAGGTGCTACCAACGAGGGGTTTTCATCCATACCCAAAAGCATTTATTGGGCAGTAGTAACGCTGACTACCGTCGGCTATGGCGATATTACTCCGCAGACCAGCACCGGGCAGTTTCTATCGGCTATCGTTATGATGCTTGGTTATGCCATCATCGCCGTTCCCACCGGTATCGTCACCCAGGAGTTTTTGCGCAAGGACAAAGACGGACACCTCGTCAATACCGCCGTTTGTAAAAATTGTTCTGCCGAAGGGCA
>JALVDO010000841.1 GCA_027008975.1 Saprospiraceae bacterium
AAACTCATTATGCGCACTTTTAAAGCAGGTGGCAATCTTTGCGGGGTTTCTTTTTCCGGATAATGTATCCAGTACGTCCCCATCCAAAAGGGGTAAATCACAAGCGACGACCATCCAAGCAGCATTGGGGTGCTTTTGGAAGGCAGAAAGGATACCACCATAGGGGCCGAGGCCGAGAAAGGTATCGGGCAATAGACCGTATGCGGTCTCTATAAAAGGCAACTGCTCTTCGCGGCAGGATATAAAGACCTTTTCGCAATAGGGCGCCAAAAGGTCGGCGGCATATTCGCGTTGAGGCTTCCCGTGGTAGTTGATCATGCCCTTATCTTCTCCCATCCGCGTGCTTTTGCCTCCGGCTAATACCAGACCATAAACAGGCGGAGTATCGAGGTGTATTTTTTGTTTGATTAGCCCGGCAATCATCTCGGTCGCATCAAGAGGAAAGATAGGGACGGCAATGCCGCGCAGATGTTTTGTCAGGAAGTCGTAAACGGGCGTCTCTTCGTCGGTCAATAGAATCATCTGTACATTGGTCAGCCTGTCCAGCTTTTTGGAGAGAGAAACTTCCTTACGCGAATCGATGATGACAATTTGGTGCTGTCCGGTAAAATGATTACCATTGATTAGAATAATATCCTGTTCATTAAATTCGGGATATAGTCGAAACTTTTCCGGCTGCTCCCGGTGATTAAACTGATGGAATTCAATCTTGTCGGTATAGACCAGACTGGCACCATAATCAAGTGGCGTTTTTTCTTCTTTTGCTACTGAAGCTCCCTGATGGTCGGCATCTACGTAGGCGATTTTGTATTCTTCGGAAAGTTGCTGGATTATTTTGGTCGATAGTTTCTTAATTTCCCCGCAAGGTGCACCGATAATTGCCCATTCACTTCGCCCAAAAGTCCCTTTGTTGGGACGTTCTAATTTTGTGTGCTTTTGATGTCGCTCTGCCATAGTTAGTCTCTTTTGAAATCCCTTTTTCCACCGCTTTTTGCCATTAAACGGGTCTGCCTGATGGTAATATCGTGCGAGAAAGCCTTACACATATCATAGATGGTCAATGCGGCAATACTGGCACCTGTCAATGCTTCCATTTCCACACCGGTTTTCCCGGCAAGGGAAGCCGTACACCGGATGACGACCTCCTTGGCTTCGTTCACGCGGATTTTTACATCACACTTATCCAGTCCGAGGGGATGACAAAGCGGAATGAGATTAGAAGTTTGCTTAGCCGCCATAATGCCGGCAAGAATAGCCGTTTGGAAGACGGGACCTTTTTTTGTTGTTATTTCATCGCCATCGAGTAGCGCCATGATTTTATCGCCGAGCACAACAATGCTTTCGGCTGTAGCCGTCCGGTGGGTAATTGCCTTTGCTCCGACATCGACCATGGTAGGATTGTCCGCTGCGTCCAGATGTGTAAATTTATCTGCCATAATAATACTCTTATGGCACAAATATAGGGTATTTTGGGGAGTTAAATAGTACTCGAAGTCAGGATAGCGCTCTGTACCACATTCTACCACTCCCCTTCACATACACGTGCTTAAGGCAAGTTTGACCTCTACCCAAACGGGCGATAGCAAACCTGCTGTGCTCATCGGCCGTTAGCCTTAGTTATTTCTTAATCAGCTTTGCAACATTGGTTGTTCCTGATTTGCTTCCTTCAACAATTATAACATACATACCCGAGTTGATTTCAGAAAGA
>JALVDO010000842.1 GCA_027008975.1 Saprospiraceae bacterium
TTGACCAATTTTACCAAAATCGCGTGGTTTCAGGAAAAGACTAAATGCACCAAAAGTTGTGTTATCCTTAGAAGATTCCCACTTCCAATCCGATATGTTTAATGGAGAAAAAAGTTTGCTATTTGCATAATCACTTAATGTTTGATTTGCTTTTTTTTCAATAACCTTTGATATTAAATGCGGAGCACCATCATTGTATTTCATTACAGTCCCGGGTTCGTAAATTTGTTTCTGATTCAAAATAAATTCAATGGAATTTTGATTAGTCTCGTAGAGTTGTTGTGTATGAACCCCATTGTCAAATTCTAAGCCTGTTTGCATCAATAGAGCATCTTCAATAGAGATGGTTCGCTTGCTACTTTCCGTATCAAAATATTCCGGATAGATTGAATACAATGTTTCGTTAAGTGAATTGATTTTGCCATCCTGAATAGCCACACCTACCATAAGTGCCGTAATTGATTTTGTACAGGACTGAATATTATGTATTCTGTTGATGTCGTTTTTATCATTAGGGTATGCTTCTGCAATAAGCTTACCATTTCTAAAAACTAAGAGGCTTCTTGCCATCAAAAATCTGTTGTCCTGATAAATTAGTTGATATGCTTTTTCTAATATTGTTTTGTCAATATTTTCATTTTCAGGTGTAGATATTTGCCAGTCATCATTTATACTTTGTGGAACAAAACCAATATAATCTTGTTTGAAATTTTCATCTTTTAAACAAGAAGAAAACGTCCCAATTGTCAGTATAATAAAAATAAAGTTTTTCATTGAAAATAGATTTTAAAACTTAAATTATGTAGCATATTTTGGAACGGCATAGATTCTGACCCCTTGAATGTACTATAGCAAAATGTATAAACAATGGCTTGATTCATTTTGTCAGAAATCTTGAATTGATATTCACCTTGGAAATAAATATTTAGCGCCCTGTTAACAGTTCCAAATTGAAAATTACTATTCATATTATTTATTATACCTCCAAATGACACATCATCAATTTTATAGTTTCGGCGTAGCTGTGGACGACTAAAAATAGATAAAACAGAAACGTTAAATCCTAACAAAAGTGATTTTTTATCATTAATGAGGTATTGAAGATGGTTTGAAAGTCCTAGAGAAAAATCGTCCGCCCAATACAAATGACTATCATCCCAATTAGGATAGAAACTTAAACGGTAATTTGCTGATAAGTTTGGTCCGACAAAGAACCTGTACTTTTCTGTTTTTTTAAAATTAAAAAAATAACCGTAATTCCCCCTTAATTGGATATTCATTGACCTGCTGGCACTTTCATACTTGGTTTTAATTTTTGAAAATAAAAAGGAAACATTGTACTGTGATATATTCTTTTTCTCTTTCTCTCTACTATATTTAAGAAGGTAGCTTGATCCTGAGTGAACCTTTGTGTTAATGTTCTTCTCCTTTATTTGGTTTAGTCCCAATGACAATTGAAAGCTATTCTTTTTCATCAGGCTGTCAGTTTGAGCCACAATGGTTGTAGTGAATGCTAACATTATTAATATGGCAATGTTTTGTTTCATTTTTTTATATTTACGTGGAACTACCGTATGACAACAAATCCCTCTCGTGCCACAACCACCCCCGCTCTACTAAGAACAATATAATAATGTCCACTTGGCAATCGACTAATATTAATCCGACCGGAATGGGAGGGCAGGGAAAGTAGCGGCTGCCCC
>JALVDO010000843.1 GCA_027008975.1 Saprospiraceae bacterium
ACGAATTAGCTTAGCCCAATGGGCATCACTTGCTAATTTCTTCGCGCTTAGTAATCCGATGCATGATTTAGCAATCTGATTTGCGCTCTTAAATTAGTGGTTTTAAATATTGGCAGGTGGACGCCAAATAGAATTGATTAAATCGAAATAGATGAATTCTGAAACATTGTAAGAAGCAAGCTGAGTAGCCGGCTCTAGTTTTTTGATTTGCGGCTGGAAGTCACTAGGCAAATCCAGCATGGAGACACAACAGGTGCAATAACAAAAGGGTGAACACAAATCGTCACCACAATCTTTTGAGTGGTTGTGGTGACTGTTATCTGTACTCAGCTCAACCCTCAAATCATCGCCAACTATATTTACAGCAATGCCGCTGTTGTCCCCACAAGGGACGAACGCCAAAGTAAGCATATAAAGTGCAAATATATTGATGAATATCTTCATAAAGTGGACAAAGATATGGGAAAATTTTTAATAAAGCAAGTAAAGGTATAGGTGATTTCACCCTTTTCTCAATTCGATTAGGCTAATCTCCGGAGGCATTCCCACTCGTCCGGGATAAGCCAGTACGCCCATTCCCCTGTTGATGTGAAGGTATTGGCCTCCCTCTTGGTACAGTCCCGCCCAACGTTTGTAGCGGTATTTAATCGGACTCCATTTGATGTGCCATTTGGGGATTTCGATACCGAGTTGCATGCCGTGTGTATGTCCTGATAAGGTAAGGTCGATGTCCTTTTTATTCAACACTTTATTTTCCCAGTGTGTTGGGTCATGGGAAAGTAATAGTTTGAAATTTTCCGGTGGAACATCCTGCATAGCCTTATCCAGATCTCCCAATTTTCGAAATCTTTCGCCCCAGTTGTGTACGCCGATTAGACTGATTGTTTCGCCCCTTTTTTCAAGGAGGACGTGCTCGTTTTCCATAATCTGGAAGCCCATTTCACCGTGTATTTCTTTGAGCCGGTTACAACTGCGTTCTTTTTCCTCCTCGGTGTAATAACCGTAGTCGGCATAATCGTGATTGCCAAAAATGGAAAACTTTCCTCTTTTTGCTTTGATTTCTTTAAAAACGGGAATCCAGGCTTCGGCTTCATCGGAAAGAGAATTGACCATGTCGCCCGTAAAAAACACATAGTCCGGACTGAGGTCATTAATCATTGATACCATTCTTTTTACCGGTTCAAAGTTATCCAAAAAACTACCGAAGTGGGCATCGCTGATTTGTACAATTTTGAGTCCGTCGAAAGCCTCGGGGAGTCGTTTGGAATAGACCTTGTGTCGCAATACGCGGTAGTCGAATTTTCCCCACACAATCCCATAAATGAAGGTACCGCTGAGCAAGCCGGCCAGCCCCAGTCCGGTCTTAGTCAAAAATTTACGGCGAGAGGCATCCGCATTCTTTCTTGTTATTTTGTGGAATATCTTTTGCGAAAGCCAACTGAAATCGTCCAATAGATGAAAGAGGCTAAATATTACCAGGGGGAAAAACAGCACAAACAACCCCGATATTAAAAACATCATCAGGCGTGGCTGTTGGCTGCGTATCTTCATGAAGTCGGAAAACATATAGATAAACCCCGCCATGAATAACCCGATTATTATCCAATAGACTACGGAAAAAAAGTGACGGTTTCGTCCACGTAGCCCGAGTATCGAAAGCCCCTTGAAGGCGTATAAACTAATCAGGAAGATGATGATGGT
>JALVDO010000844.1 GCA_027008975.1 Saprospiraceae bacterium
AAAAAACTATGCATCTCAATTCCGTTGGGATGATGTATTGCAGCACGGATAGCAACGTCGATGCCCCGAAATTCAGCGGGTAACGCCAGTTGAAATCTCACAATATCTCCGGCAACGTAAAAGGTCTTATCCGTTTGTAAAAAGACGGTATTCTGACCATTGCTTTGCGACCACGCTGTGAATAGTAACAAAAATAGAATAACTCGATTCATAGCTAAATTTTTTTATGTGTAGAGTTCAAAACTCCCAAAATGGCGGTTTTCGGGTACTGCTATTTGGCGCCGTCAGGCAATCACAGCACCTCTTGTCTGAATAACTCTGTGGACAAATGGCATCGGGGTTACCCGCTAGCTCGGGCGATACGTAAACCCTGATAGTATCTTCCATTGTCGGGTAGAAGAAGCCATAAACCGCTTCTTTCTCATCATCGACATTGACCATATTACTATGGAGTAAACCCGGCAACTGATCAAACATACTTCCGGTTCGCTCTAGTAATTCCTGACTATTTTTCAGGTATTCAAATGCGTCTTTATTCAGGGATTGTTGAATGACGTTAAAGTATAATCCCTCTGCGAATTGGATGCTTGGGGATCTTTCAAAGAGGGGATAATCCTTTAATTCATCGATACTGACCGCACTCCCATCAAAAAATAAATTTTTGTAGGTAAAGACATAGGCATCAACGTAGCACGTTTTTGGTGCCGGAGTTTCGTTAGGATACCAATTGCATAGAGAAGGCGTATCGGTTAACTTAAAGGTACTTCCAATCGTCCAGACGATTCGTCTTTTTTTCCCTCCTGCTCGAAGTGGGGTATTGATAAATACTTTTAGTACGTCAATGGAGTAGGGGAGTCCGGAGGGTTTGATTATTTCTTTATTTTCTTTTTCAACCCGCAGGCTGTCCGGGACAGGCAATTCGGGCATTTCCTCAAAAGAGGACTGATAGCTTTTATTGTCGATTGTTTTTATTTGTATCCGGTATTTTGTTCCGGGTGCCGTTTTGAGAGGGGATGTTCCCAAATCAAAATTGGCACGATAATAACCATCTAACAATCCACCTTCCAATTGAATGCTATTGCCTTCATCATCGGAGATGCTGACGCTGGCTTTCAGAACATCTATTGGGCCTGTAGTAGCCCCTGAAAAGGCAAAAGTACGCGAGATGTAAGCCTCGGCATAACCCTTTTCTGCAATACTTAGTTTGCCCTGAATGACGATTGCTCCTTTTTCTTTATCGGGGGTATCCAAGTTTGTCTCTTCAATGCAGGCAGTCATTGACAGGAGCAAAAACAGGAGGTGTAATATTTTATTTGCCATTTTTTCATTGCTTTAAAATTCCCAATAAAATGGTTTTGTCAGGCTACTTCCGGGCGCGAGAAGACAGTCGCAGCACTGGTTGGGAGCAGAGAGTGCATCCGGCAAATTACGCGGGCAGTTGGTCTCCGGAAAATCTGCCATATCAGGAGATACATAAATCCGAAGCGTATCTTCCATCGTGGGATAAAAATATCCGAATACCTGCTCCGATTCATCAGAAGTGTTCCTAAAGTTACCTCTCAAATTTCCCGGAAGGGGGTCAAACATACTCCCTGTCCTGCTTAGCAACTCCTGGGTGTTTTGAAAATATTTAAAAGCATCACTGTTTAGGCTCTGTTGCACTACAGTGAAGTAGCACCCCTCTGCAAATTTGTAGGTTATCAACTGGTCGAAGAGTATAAAGTCCGTCAATTCCGTCAGACTCGATTGCTGCCCATCGAAAAACAGGTTTTCTTCTATGTTTTCCAAAGATTGAATATAGCAGGTTTTTATGTGAGGAATGGTATCCTCCCATTGGCAGCCATTCGGGGTGTCTGTCAGTTTGTAATTGCTGGTCACTTCCCAGATGAGTTTTTTATTTCCCTCACCCGGAATGGCTTCCAATGGGGTTGAAATCATCAATTCCAAGACTGGTTTTTGTTGAATGGAGCCGGTAGTAGTCTCAAATTCTTTTTCTTTTCTGACGATGCGGATACCTTGTGAAATTGGCAGCCTTGCGAGTTCTTCCGGTGTGGAAACGTATTCTTTGTTGTCCGGTGTTTTTACTTTTAGCTGGTACTTGGTGCCGGGTGTGATTTGGATGGGGGGAGTGTCCGGGTCGAAGCCCAATCGATAATAGCCGTCCAGCATTCCGCCGGGGATGTCCATCTCATTGCCTGCATCATCGGTCAATGTGACTGTTGCGTGAAGCACGTCTTTAGGTCCTGTTGTTTTTTTGAATCCAAAAGTTCTGGATATATACACCTGAACAAATCCGCTGTCTGCGATGCTCAGTTTTCCCTGAATAACGAGGAGCCCGTCTGCTTCGTCGTTTGGCTGAAGGTCTATTTCCTGTAGGCAGGAGTTGGTTGCGAACAAAGAAAGTGCCATCAGTAGGAGGCTCCCAAATTTTTTAAATATAAACTGCTTTGATTTCATAACATTTCCAAATTAAAGGTGACAGAAGGAAAAGCACTACCCAAAACAGAGAATTTGTAAGCTTGTGTCCCCGTGAAGGGAGATTGCCTGAAAAATATCGAATAGGCATTCTTCCTGCCCAATAAATTATAGATGGAAAATGTCCAACTCGTCCTGAATTTGCGGTCTTTTTTATATCCCTGCCCAATCGTATAAGCAATGTCTATTCGCTGATAATCCGGTATTCTGAATTCATTTCGTCTGGAGTAAATGGGGATGACAAGGTGATTCGGAGTGCGATAATTGGTCAGCGGTGCCGTCACCGGACGTCCGGTTTGATAAACGATATTGAGGGTAAAGGTGTGCCGGTTGTTGAAGGAGCGATTCAGCAACAACGAAAAGTCGTGTGGGCGGTCAAAGCCACTGGGGTAGGGCTGCCCAAAATTGATGCTCGGCACTTGTTTTCTGGTCTTGGAGTAGGTATAACTCAGCCTGCCGTTCCAAATGCCGGTTTTCTTTTGGATACTTAATTCCACTCCGTAGGAACTGCCCTTTCCGATGCGTAATTCCGTCTCGATATGCTCATTGGCAGGGATGATGGCAAAATCTTTGTAGTCGTAAAGCCGGTCAATAAAGCGATAATAAAATTCGACAGAAGTCACCCAGTTGTTGTCTTCCATATTTCTGAAATACCCAATGGAAAAGTTGTGTGATTTGAAGGGCTTGATGAGCCCGGTACTCAACTGATACTGGCTGGTTGGCGTCGGAGAATCGGAATTGTAAAGCTGGTTTAAGTATTGACTCATTCGGCTGTAGCCGCCTTTGATGGAGGAAGTGGGCGTTAGCTTGTACCTTGCCGAAAGCCGTGGTTCCAGTCCGAAATAGGAGGCAAGAATCCCGCTTTTATCCAGTGTGTCAATGATGTTTTCAACGCGGATTGGTGCATCAGGGGCATATTGAAAAACTGATTTAGGACCTAAATTCATATAGGCACTTAATCGCAACCCCGCCGAAATGGTTAGGGCAGGGGAAAGTGTTTTTTCTAACGAAACAAATAGGGCGTTTTCAATGCCTTTTTCTTCATCCAGCATCTTGGGCAGTAAAATAGACTCGCTCCCGCGTGGAGATAAATCGCCGGGATTGACCTTGTATAGAATGGAGGAAAACCCCATTTCCCATTTGTTGTTTTTGTCGGGTTGGTAGGTCAGCAGTTCTTTAATTTTGAAGTTGCTGGCACTATTGCTAAAGTTGGAAGCATCCAGTCCTTCATAATCGTATTGAGTACTACTGTACTGATTTGCGACAAGCGACAACTTGGAAAATAGTTTATTGGAAAAGATATTTTTGTAAATAACCTGTCCCATCGTCGTACTGTAATCAAAGCCAAACTGGTTTTGGAATTTGAAGTTATCCGTGCTGGTATAAGCGGCGAGGGTGAGGGTGTTTTTCTTTTTCAATTTTTGCGTAAAGCGAACATTGACATCATAAAAAAGGCTGGAACTCTCGTTTAATTCGGGAATCTTCAGGGCTTTCAAAAGCCACTTGGTATAGGAGGCTCTTGCTCCTACGATAAAAGAGCTCTTCTTTTTGATGACAGGACCCTCGACTTTCAGATTGCTGGCAACAGGACCAAAACTACCTTTGAGGTTATAACTATTGAAGTCGCCATCCTTCATCCCGATATCGAGTACGGATGATAATCTGCCGCCGTATTGGGCAGGAATATTCCCCTTGTACAAAATGACGCTACTCAGCAGGTCGGGATTAAAAGCGCTAAACAAACCCAGTGCATGAGCCGTATTAAAGACAATGCCTTCATCCTGAAGAATAAGGTTTTGATCGACTTCACCACCTCTGACGTTAAACCCCGTCGTCCCCTCGCCGACACTGCTGACACCGGGAGCAAATAATAGGTTTTTTATCAAATCATAAGAGCCGAGAAAAGTTGGCGTCTTTTTGAGGGAGGCTATTTCGATTCTCGTTCGTCCTGCCTGTGCATTTCCGACGTTTACATCTACTGCATCGGCTCCTACGACAACCGTTGTCAACTCTACTGCCCCTTTTCTCATTTTTATTTCCAAGTCTCCATCGCTGTATATCGTCACTTGTTTTTTGTAGGGACTGAAGCCGAGGTAGTTGACGCTAAAGGTGTATTTTCCGGGAGGAACTTTTACTTCAAAAGCACCATTGGCATCTGTTGTAATGCCCAATTCCAACTCTTCGATATAAACTGTTGCCAAATCAATGGGCTTTTTACTTTTTTTATTGGTGACGTGTCCTTTAATCGTTGCCTTGCCCGAGGCTGCAAGCCGGTCAATTTGTCCAATGATTATTTCTCTTTTGGAGGGTGGCTTGGCAGCGGCTTCCTTTGTTTTTTCGATGGCGGTATAATAATCAGCAGTAAACTCTTTAGCAATCAATGTTTTGGGAAGGATAATAATATTTTTGGCATCGTAAAACCAATAAGTTAAATCCGTCTCGCTTAGTAATTGGTTCAGAACATCAGCAATAGGCGCATCAGAGAACGCGCCTGTCAGCTTTTTGTCGGGGAGCGTTGCTTCCTTGAAAAAGATTCGATAAGGGCTACCCCGGTCAATTGCCTTTAGAATGACGGGAATCTCATTTTTGTTAAACTCAATCGAAATATTTTGGGCAGTAAGATGTCCAAACAATAGGCAAATAGCCGGTAGAAGAATATAGCTTAGTTTTTTCATAATAGCCGTGAAATTATACAAAAGAGCCGGGATTCCCAAATTTTCACTCCTCAAACAAGCTCCCTTGTCGCGAGAAACTCATTGGGTTTTCCAATTCCAGGAGTCTTCTTTTAAAATCCAGTCCGTAAAAATAGCCCTGAAGATCACCGCTTTTGGCGATGACGCGGTGGCAGGGTACGATGATGGCGATGGGATTATTTTTGTTGGCCATGCCAACCGCCCGGACGGCTTTGGGGTTGTTGAGTTTTTCGGCAATGGCAGAGTAGGAGGTGGTGTGTCCGTAAGGGATTTTGAGCAATTCGGCCCAAACGGCTTTATTGAATTCCGGCGCACCGTTCCAGTCCAGTTTCAAATCAAAAGTTTCTCTTTGCCGGTTGAAGTATTCATTGAGTTGTACGACGCATGGTTTTAGCACTTTGGGGATGGGACCGGTGGGGCATGGTTTTTTACTGACGAGCCGGACGGATTGTATGCCCAATTCGCTACCTTTTATTTCAAAACAACCGAAAGAAGAAAGAAAATGCGTTTTTTCTAACATTTTTAAAACCTTTTTTAGTCAATTACCGTATAAGACTTTCACACTCGTCAAGAAGGTTTTAGAGGCTAAAATTTCAATTAATATTTCCAACCCTTCTTGTTAATACACACCACTGATTGCTTTGCTGTTTGCGTCTTTGGAGTATTTGGATGCTTTCTTTGATGTGAGGGTGTTCGAGCATGAAACAAATCAAGAGCCAGTTTGTAATTAAATGATTATCTATAAATAACCGATACCGTTATGTTGTTGTGGTATCGGTTTTTTTGTGTCTGGCATATACGAGCATAAAATCATCTATCAGTTCATAATGTATGTCATAGACCTGTCTGATGCCGTCTTTTAGTACAAAACCCGTCGTTTTTCCTCCTTCCTCGTGGTAATCAAAAGGCAGTACGTGTAGGTGCTTCCTGAAATCAACCTGCTTCCTGCCGTAGGCTTTGAAGAGGCTTTCCTTTGCGCCCCAAACGATGTGTGATTGCTCTATTTCGGCTCCGGGCGTGAGTCCCTCCAATTCATCCTCATTCATAAACTTAGCCTGAATACGCAATATTTTTGGGACGATTTTTTGAATGTCGATACCACACAATTCAGGTGCGGCGATAACGGCAGCTTTTCCGTGCGAATGGCTGATGGAAATCTGAAAAGGCGACCCTTCGAGGTGTGGTTTGCCGTACTCATCTTTGACTAAAGCACCTCTTATCTTCCTGCCTGACAGGTGGTGGAGTAGATACCTGACCGCCAGCCATTCCAATCGTTTCCGCCCTCTGATACGAGCCAATTGCTCCACTTCGGAAGGAAGGAACTGCGCCCGTTTTAGAAACCATTCTTCGGTCTCCTCAATCTGCCAAATCCCCACTTCGGCATTATCTGTCAAAATCTCATGTTGCGATAGCGGCATGGCATATTGCTTTTCGCAAATGTAGAAAAAAATGTAGAAAGTTGTATCTTAGCCCGGACTAAAATACACTAATTATGGCAGATTCATCCTCTACTGAAAAGAAAGGCGGCTCATTCCTCGCTCGTTTCATCTTGTTTTTAATTCTAGCAGCCCTCGTACTCTTCGCCCTCCAGAAAATGGGTGTCAAAAGCATAGACGTACAAGAAAAATCCGAAGTGACGGATGACCCGCACCCGGGGTATTAGGTGGGCTTCCGATCCCCGAGCCTATCTGCCACCGGCAACGCTAGGCTGACTGGAGCAATAGCGCACATACGCGTCCGTACCGGAAAAGGAAGATCGGGGTATGCTTTACGCGATACCAAAAAAGCAATCATTTTTTCCTCATATATAAAAAAAATGGTTATCTTGCAGATTGTTTTAAAATAAAGTGCATAATGACTCCAAACCCTACATTATCAGACATAAAAGGGCGATTGAAA
>JALVDO010000845.1 GCA_027008975.1 Saprospiraceae bacterium
TTGGGGTAGGAACGGCTGATTTTAGGGTCTTTGGCTGCTCTTTTGAGGAGGGCAAACAAAATCATGGCAAAAAAGCCGTTAATCATGGGGGCTATCCAGTTATTACCCAGTTTTTGTTCCAGCTCACGGTAAATAGCAATTAGTTCGGAATGTGATTTGGAGTGATAATCCCTCGAAGCATATTCAGAATAGACTCGATTGAAATTGTCGAGATAGGATTGCTTGATGCGATTAAAACCCCAAAAAGAGCGGATTAGATTAGCTGATAATATGAGATAGCCGAGGATGCCCGAACGGATGCTCGGTGGTTCAAATTCGGCATCGTCCATTCCCAGTATTTTGGTGATTTGCTTACTCAGTTTTTTTCCGAAAGGGAATTGATACAGCAATTTTTGCCACGAGGTAATATTGTAATAGATGCCTCCGTATATGCTGCCGGCCATGTTTCCAAAAAAAGGAGCATTGGCACGAATGAGCGCCTTGGACATACCGACAAATTCCGCCATTTTGCTATAGGCTTTCTGATAAGTGAAACGGACAAATGAAGCCGTTAACGGCAGGGTGATTCCCGGATAATTCTCTCCAATGTTGGTATTGTCCCAGATGGCGATAATCGCTTCCTTTTTCGTCTGAATAGCCGTGATTGGACGAATTTGGAGGTAGTAGATGGTTCCGTTTGTTATGCAAAATTCTACATCCACAGGGTGCTTTTTTAACGCGGCCATACGCCTGACATCCTGTTCCAGATTGGCAATTTTATCACCAATGTCATGCTTGATAACCGCCCCCGTTTTGTTAATGGCATTTAATCCATTGGCATACACTTTTCCTTCAAAGACGGCGTTATCATCCGGAAATACCCAGTCGCGACCTTCTTTTTTTATGGTGTAGGCGGTGACTCTGCCGGAGACCAGCGCTTCGCCAAGCCCCGGTACAATGTTTATTATAGGGTTATCATCGCTTATATTGAGCGGATTGTGTGAGAAAATGACACCGGAGTAATCGGGCTGTATCATTTTTTGTATGATAATTCCGAATGTCATCTCTTCGCTTAGCGCGTATCCTGATTTACCAACTTTCCGGTAAGCATCCAATACGGAGAAAATGGCAGTTTTCAGATCCTTTTGTTGAACGTTTATTCGCGTGGTAAATAGCCCTGCATAGGATTTGTCACCTCCATCCTCCACACTGGCGCTAGAGCGAACTGCCCATTTCAAATTCTCTGTAATGTGATAATCTTTTATCCATTGGAAAATAAGGTTTTCGAGTCGGATTTCTTTTTTTAGTACTGACTGTAGGGTGGGATAGGGCAGGACGTAAAAATCGGGTACTCGAAAGCCATTTCTTTGCAAAAAGAGCAAACCTTTCGCTTTATTTCCCGCAAAATCATTGTTTTCGGAGATTTCCTTTCCAGAGATTATATGGATTTTCTTCGCAGTCATTAGTAGTGTCAAAGGTAACTCTTTTATATGGTAATTGTATGAAAAAATAAGATACAAAGATTTCCCGCTAAGAACGCAAAGGATTCGCCAAGGTCTGTGCTTTTACGCGATTGCAGGAACTCTTTTAAAGGGTTTTCTCATAAAAAGCTCAAGGCTACAGCAGGAATTTTTGCAAAGTAAAAAATCCTGTAAATCCTGTCGGTAAAAGGGCTAATTTTGTCAAAGAAAATTGGTAACTACTTACCATCTCATAA
>JALVDO010000846.1 GCA_027008975.1 Saprospiraceae bacterium
AGGCAGGCCTTCCGAATTAAAAAAAATGGGAAATGCCGAATGGATAATAAGCAAGAAATTGAATATCCCTATTTGGTATCGCAATCCATACCCCGGTACGGGAGCGCATGCTCGGGCGCGACAAGACTGTCCCGTATGGGTACCGGTTCGGGCAGGCGAACACCGATTAACGATTAACGATTTTAGAAGTTTTAAACAGAAAGGAGTTTGATTTACAAGAATGATTTGGTAAATCTGAAATCTTAAATCCTTGTTCGGTGTTCAGCTTGCCCGTATGGGGTGTTCTCCACGTTCCTTGTTCTTAAATCAATAAATAAAGCACTACCCCAAAGCTGCCTCCAAATCGGCAATCAAATCCTTTACGCTTTCTACGCCGATGCTCAGGCGGATAAGAGAATCTGTCAGCCCGACCTTCATGCGTTCTTCCTTTGGGATGGAGGCGTGGGTCATGGAAGCGGGATGCCCGATGAGGGACTCCACTCCTCCTAGCGACTCTGCCAGTGTAAATAAATGCGTATTACTCAATATTTTGGTGGCTTCCTCCTGCGTGTCCTGATGCAAATCGAAGGAGACCATTCCTCCGAATCGCCGCATTTGCTTTTTGGCAATTTCATGCCCCGGATGTGTTTTTAGTCCGGGATAATAGACGTTTTTTACCTTGGGATGGGTAGTGAGGAATCTGGCAATCTTTTTGGCATTTTTGCAGGCTCTCTCTACTCGTAGGTGCAGCGTTTTGATGCCTCGCAATACTAGGAAGCTGTCCATCGGGCCGGATACTGCTCCGGTGGAGTTTTGCAGGAAGTACAATTGATTGGCTAAGACCTCTTCCTTGACGACTACTGCTCCGAGCACCACATCGGAATGCCCGCCGAGGTATTTAGTTGCAGAGTGCAGCACAATATCAGCACCCAAATCCAGCGGTGTCTGGAGATAAGGAGAAGCAAAAGTATTATCGACACAGACCAAAATACCTTTTTCCATTGCCAAATCACAGACTTTTTTGATGTCTATAATGCTTAACATCGGATTGGTAGGTGTCTCAATCCAAAGCATTTTTGTCTTTTTGTTGATGGCTTTTTTGATGTTTTTGATGTTGGTCATATCAACAAATCGGGAGTAAATACCGTATCGTCCGTGCACCTTGGTGAGCTGTCGGTAAGAGCCTCCGTACAAATCGTTGGAGGAGATAACCTCATCCCCCGGGCTTAACAATCGAATGACGGCATCCATGGCCGCCATCCCACTGGCAAAACAAACGCCGTGTGTGCCGTTTTCCAGCGCAGCGATGTTGGCTTCTAGTGCAGCCCTCGTTGGGTTTTGGGTACGGGCGTATTCATAACCTTTGTGTATACCCGGAGCGTCCTGTGCGTAGGTAGAGGTCTGGTAGATGGGCGTCATCACGGCTCCTGTTGCCGGATCTGGGCTGACGCCTGCGTGTATTGTCTTTGTTGCGAACTTCATATTTGTAATTTTTTCGGTGCAATGATAGTGATTTTTGGAGAAAGAGAAAGGGTTTGTTTCATTTTGTCGGGGAATAGCACGTGGATTGAAGGGATTAGATGGGGGAGTACACGTGTTTTTAACAAAAAAGGTGCAAATGGGGCATTAGAATATTTACGGATGTATTAGCGTTTTGAAGAAAAGGTTTTTTGTACAAGCATCATAAAATTTGTAAATACTTTCCAC
>JALVDO010000847.1 GCA_027008975.1 Saprospiraceae bacterium
CCAATGATGGGGTCTAGTTTATCCTCTTCCGCCAACTTGGTAATATCCCTTCCAAAATTATCCAAAACGGGTGTTCGACTCTTGCTACTACCTTTCCTCACAGGTTTTCTGCCCGGATTTGGCTCGTCGAATGGGTCATCGCTTTCCATGGAGCTTTCTATGTTGTAATCAATTGAGAGATCCAGCTCCTGTGCGATATACTCCAACTCTGCTTTGAATAATTCATAATCCACCTCAAACGAATGCAATATCTTGGAGGCTGCACTATCCTTGTTCTTAAGTATAGACAAGAGTAAATGCTCAGGATTGATTTCATCACTTTTTAGCATTTTGGCTTCCAAAAAAGTAATGCGAAGTACCTTTTCAGCCTGTTTGTTAAACGGAATACTCCCGATATTGACACGCTGATAGGTATTTTGTTGCTTGCTGATAGATTTTTCAATGGATTGTCTCAACTCAAAAGTATCTACCTCCAAGGACTCCAATGTCCGGATTGCGAGGCTACTTTTGTCTTTGACAATACCAAGCAATAAGTGTTCTGTCCCTATAAAATCGTACCCCAACCGGAGCGCTTCTTCTCTACTTTTCGTAATTACCTGTTTGACTTCAGGTGAGAATTTTTTACTATTCATTCTTTTTGTGTTCTGCTTTTGCAAAGTCTATTTTGCAGTTTCAATGCGCAAATGTACACCTTTTTAAGGAGTTTTGCACGAAAAATGTTCACGGATTCCCATGTTTTTAAGATTGGTTTAACTTTTGGGGTGGATACCGATAGCCCTCCCTGAACTCGGAATAAAACAATTTGTATCAAGAAAAGGTTGCTGAAATAGGAGATGAATTTATTTTATGCCCATCGGAAAACAAAAATATCAATAAAAATAATATTTTTGCGACACATTATTGTACTTTGCGCCAACTTTGGCGTATTCCTTCGTCAAATTAAAAAATAGGTAACTACTTACGGGTGCCCGCAAGTAGTTACAAAAATAGAAATTAATTATAATGAAGTTTTCAGTTGATAAACAGGATAAATACACCGTCTTTGCATTATTGGAAGACAATCTAAACTCTTTAGTTGCTCCCGATTTGAAGTCGGAGTTTGTGATACTATCCAATGAGGGCGTGACCAATCTTATTTTGGATTTATCTGCAGTCCAATTTGTTGATTCATCCGGTTTAAGTGCCATTCTTACAGCTAACCGCCTATGGAAAGCTCTCGGCACTTTTATTTTGACGGGAGTAGAGCATCCCTCTGTTAAGAAATTAATCGAAATATCGAGATTAGACGCTGTTTTGACAATTGTTCCTACCGTATCTGAAGCAATTGATTATATATTTATGGAAGAAATCCAAAAGGATTTGGATATGGATGAAGAGCTTTAACAATTTCTTGACAACCAAGTACTTGTTTTTTTGTTCAATATTTCGTAATTTCGTATCGATATACGTGTCGATTACACCCGATAATAGCTATGTTGCTCAAAGAAAAAAAGAATAATAATAAGGATTTGGAGCGCTATCTTGCCCGGTTGGAGCGAGAAGCGGGGGACGATTTGGTGATGTTGTTGGAGTATGGCCCCGATTGTTTTGAAACTTTTGAGTTGGATATGTTGTTAGAGCGAGTAAAGGAGCAGGGACGGCAATTACTGCTGCTAAAAAGAACGGCAGCTCTGGTATTCGCCAT